>JAQTXN010000131.1 GCA_028688755.1 Methylococcales bacterium
CATCGATTTAATTTTTGCTTATCCCGAAAACGGCGTGTTGCCTGACCGAAAAGAAACCAGTTACAGCGAATTTTTTACCCGAATTTGTCAAAGTTTGGTGCGTGTTTTAGACGAAATTACCGTCGAGGGTTTTGTGTTTCGCACCGATATTCGCCTCCGTCCATTTGGTGATAGCGGCGCGATTATCATGACGTTCGATGGCATGGAAAATTATTACCAAACCCAAGCGCGAGAATGGGAACGTTACGCGATGATTAAAGCGCGGCAACTCGCTGGCGATTTTGAGCAAGGCAAAGTCTTAATGTCGATGCTAAACAAGTTTGTTTACCGCCGATATTTAGATTATGGCGCGTTTGATGAATTACGCGGTTTGAAAGCGCAAATTAACCAAGAATTACGCCGCAAAGACCGCGTGGACAACGTCAAATTAGGTCGCGGCGGAATTCGAGAAATTGAATTTATCGGGCAAGCGTTTCAATTGATTCGCGGTGGAAATGAAAAATCGTTACAAGTGCGTCCGATTTTGGACGTTTTGCAAAAATTGTCAGAATTGAAATTGCTCAATCCCGAAGATGCCGCGCAACTCACGCAGTCGTACCATTTTTTGCGTCGGGTTGAAAATCGCATTCAACAATATCAAGATAAACAAACGCACGATTTGCCAACAAACGAAAATGTTAAAACGGCGATGGCTTACGTTTTAGGTTTTGCGAGTTGGGAAACGTTTTTAAACGAGTTAGATGCGGTTCGTAACAAAGTTCACGGCGTGTTTGATGCGGTTTTTTCGGTGTCAAAACAAGACGAGATTGAACAACTCAGCCAAAAAATTTGGGCAGGTTTGGAAGATGAAAATGAGTTGCTCGACAATTTGCGTGAATACGGTTTTAAACATTGTGCTGAAAGTTGGGCGAGCTTGTGTGATTTTAAAAATGAACCTGCGATTCGCCGTTTGAGCAATAAAGGGCTGGGCGTAATCAATCGTTTGATGCCACAAGTGATTGCGACCTTGCAAACGGTGACGAATCCTGACGAAACGTTAAAACGTTTGCTCACGTTGTTCAAATCGGTTGCTGGGCGAAATGTCTATTTAGCGTTGCTTGCCGAAAATCCGCACGCACTTTCACAACTTTTAAAATTGTCTTCCGCAAGCCCTTGGATTGGTGAGTATTTGGCGCGTTATCCTGTGTTGTTTGATGAATTGCTCGACACGCGCTCGCTATTTGAACCGCTCAAAAAAGCCGATTTAGCCGCGCAATTAAATCAACTTGTGGCGCGAATTGATGCTCAAGACCAAGAAGCGTTGATGATTGCGCTGCGGCAATTTAAACAAGTGAACGTGTTGCGAATTGCGGCGGCAGATATTATGGGCATTATTCCGCTCATGGTGGTGAGCGATTATCTGACCTATTTAGCCGAAAGTATTGTCGATTGCGTCGTGAAATATGAATGGCAAACGCTAGTTGAAAAACACGGTTATCCGCCCGAATGCGACGATGAAAAAACGAATTTTGCTGTGATTGGTTTTGGCAAATTAGGCGGTTTAGAACTCGGTTATGGTTCAGATTTGGACATGGTTTTCATCTACGATTGCGCCGATGGCAATGCCATGACAAACGGTGAAAAATCGCTTTCTTGTTCACAATTTTACGGACGTTTGGCGCAAAAAATTCGCCACATTTTAGAAACGAAATTGCTTGCGGGTGAATTGTACGAAGTGGATTTACGCCTGCGTCCGCACGGCGATTCAGGCGTTTTAGTCACCCATATCAACACTTACGAGCCGTATTATTATGAACACGCTTGGACGTGGGAATTGCAAGCGTTGGTTCGAGCGCGTTTTATTTCAGGCGATTGCAATTTAGGACAAAAATTTTCCCAAATGCGTCAGCGGGTGTTGAGTTTGCCGCGCGATGCCCAAAAATTAAAAACCGAAGTGCGCGAGATGCGCGAAAAAATGCGTGAAAACTTAGATACAAAATCAGCTGAAAAATTCGATTTGAAACAAAGCGCAGGCGGCATTGTCGATATTGAATTTATGGTGCAATTTGGCATTTTGGCAAATGCAGAAAAATCCGCTGATTTAACGATTTACACCGACAACATTCGTTTGCTGACCAGTTTGCACGCATTCGGGTTTATTGACGAATCTGCGACACACACGTTGACGAATGCGTATTGTGCTTACCGTGACGCGGGACATAAATTGGTTTTGCAAGGTGATAAAGCGATTATTGAAGCGGGAAATTTTGTGGATTTGCGTGAAAAAATCACCCAAATTTGGCATGAGAAAATGACTGAATAACGGATGTTTTCGTCGGGTGCGTACTGCGTATGTTCCCGACGAAAAATTTGAATAAATTCACTTATATTTTATGACCTTGAGGCAAACGCACAAGGGTGAACCAGTATTCGCCAAGTTGATTGATGGCATCAATAAATTGCGCCATATCAACAGGTTTTGAAATGTAACTTGCTGCGCCAAGTTGATAGGAGCGAACAACATCCGTTTCTACGTCAGACGTTGTCAAGACGATAACAGGAATATCGTTTAACAATGGATTGCTTTTCAATTCAGCTAAAAATTCGCAGCCGTTCATGCGTGGCATATTCAAATCAAGAAAAATTAAATCAGGACGAGGAGCTTTTTCGTATGCGCCTTTTTTTTCTAAAAAATCCAGTCCTTCACGACCATCCACAACATGATGCAAATTAGCCAAGACTTTGCCTTCTCGTAATGCCATTTTGACTAAATACGCATCAGCATGTTCATCTTCAAGTAATAAAATTTCAACCGAATTCGGGTGGTCAATAATCATTAAGTTTTCCGTTACAACAAAATATAAAAATTAAAAAGAGGCAGGCAAATCAAACATAACTGTAGTGCCACCGCCTGCTGTATCAAGTAATTTAACTGAACCGTTACAACTTTCTACAATACGTTTCACAATTGCTAATCCCACGCCCGTGGATTCCTGATTATCATTGACTTGTAAGCGTTCAAAAACCCCAAAAACACGTTCACGATATGGGGCAGAAATGCCAATGCCATTATCTTCGACATAACAAAAAATTCGTGAGCCTTTTTGTTTGCAGTAAATGCGTATTTGAGGGAGGCAATCAGGTTGTTGATAAGTTAACGCGTTGTTAATCAAGATATTAAAAATATCATACAAGCGAGGTCTATCAATCAGCACAGCTGGCAAGCTCGTTTCATAATCAACGGATGCTCGTGTTTTATGTATAGCCTCAGCGTGGTATTTTAGAACTTTTTCAAGTATTTCGGTTAACAAAACGGGTTTCACGGTGGCACGAGGCTCGGTGGCAGCAAGGTAGAGTTGAATATCTCGCACTAAAGCTCGCTGCCGTAACGCGCTTTGTTCAATGAAATGCAATGATGTGGCAACATTCTCATTTTCTACTGTGATATACGATAATTCGTGACGTAATCGTTGCACAAAACTCACTAATCGTCGTGCGGGTTCTTGCAAATGATGTGCTGAAACGGTGGTGAACTGTAGCAAATCTGCATTAGTGGACGCTAATTTTGCTTCTTTTTCTCGCACCTGTTTTGTGAGTTCAAGAGCGATTCTGGTTGCATTTTTTTGCAGCAAAAAATGAGAACGTAATAAAAAAAACAGTAATAAACTGATAAACGTGCCTGTACTCGCGACAATCCAAAGTTGACGATTACCGAATTTCTTTTCAAAACTGTCAAATTGCTCGAAATAAAGTGTCCACGTTGTACCAAATGATTGCATTTGTCTTTTTGAACTAAAAACGGGCAGTTTGTCTGAGGAAATAGAGCTACTCTGATAAAGCAAATGTTCATTTGTCATTTCCTCTCCATCGTACACGCGCAACTGTAAATTACCATCGTTAACGTCAAGGGCATTCAAAACGATATTACGCAATAAATCAGTCATGCGAAAAGGGCTATAAACCCAACCAAATAATGCGTCCCAACGTTGCTGAGGTGTATTGAGGGGCTTGTTTTTTTGAAAAATAGGGGCATACATGATTGTCCCTGCTTGCACGTCAGTTTCGGTTTCTTGAAGCAGTATCACTCTGCCCGATAATGTCACCGTGTCGTCATCAACGGAGCGATTCATCGCTGCGTGCCGTACAGATTCAGAATACATGTCGTAACCAAATGCGCGTAAATTTCTGTCAAGAAACGGTTCTATGTAAATGATCGCGGTATAAACATCACGTTTTCCTGTGGGTTTAACGTGATAATCAGAAAAACCTTCTTTGCGTACACTCTCTTCATGTGCCAGAAGTTGTTCAGGTTTAAGCCAAAGTGAAAATCCCAACGCTTGAACACCGTCTAAATCACGAGAAAGACTTAATCGTTTTACATATCTTTGCCATTCATCACGGGTCACATTTTCAGATGATTCAAACATGGCAGCACCACCGAGCAACATTTGTTTTTGTTTTGCGAGACGTGTTTCGATTTTGACTTGAATTTCTCTGCAATATAAATCAAATCGTTGTCGTTCACGCAACTGTGTATCGACTTTAACTTGATAGCTGAAAATGCCTGTGAGTACAAAACCACCAAATAAAACTAACCATGCAAGAAGTAATAAACCATTCGCACGGATTTTTTCATAAAACGTTGGGTTATGAATTTCTTGCATGGTTTATTGCTCTGACACGGTGTGCTGAACAAGTGGCAGTTCAAACCAAAATGTACTGCCAAATCCTTCGCCTTCTGAAATTACACCAATTTTGCCACCATGATGTTCAACAATTTTTCGACATAACGCCAATCCTATCCCCGTTCCTTCAAAACGACTGCGTGCTTGCAAACGTGAAAAAACTTTAAATAATCGGTCGATTTGATTCGCTGCAATGCCAATACCGTTATCACGCACTTCAACTCGGAACCATTTTTCGGTTGCGGTTGCTAGCACTTCTGTTTTGGATGGTTTGTTTTCGTCGTGATATTTCAACGCATTGCCAATTAAATTTTGCAGAAGTCGCGTTAATTCATCACGATTTGCAAGCAGCTCTATCCAATCACCTGAAATACTTACTGTGCCATTTTTCAATTCAGGTTGTAAAAATAAGACCGCCTCATTAACGCATTCTTGGCTAGAAATAAGCGCGAGAGGTGTTGTTAATCGTCCCACTCGTGAATAATCGAGTAACGATAAAATCATGCCATCCATGCGTTTTGAACCTTCAATGGCAAAGTCCATAAATTGCTGCGTTTCTTCATCTAATTGGTTGGTTAATGCTTTTTCAATCAAGGATAAATAACTTGTCACCATGCGTAATGGCTGACGCATATCGTGTGAGACGGCGTAAGCAAATTGTTCTAACTCCGCGTTAGAACGTTGCAGTTCTAACTCCATCTTTTTACGCTCAGTGATATTGCGAGATAACACAACAAAATGTGGTGAGTTTTCGTCTTCAGTCGGTTTGATAGCAATGGATAATTCAAACCAGTTCATTTCGCCTGCTAGTTCTAGTTCAATTTGCTTACCCGTTGACCAACCTTGTTTTTTCGCCTCTTGTAATGCCGATAAACAAATTGTCATTGCATCGGATGGTAAAAACGTGGAAATTTTTTTCCCTAAAAGTTGTCCTGCTTTCAGGGAAAATTTTTCATTGCGATGGGCATAGTAATCATGGAAACGTCCATCTAAGTCAAGTTCAAACAGCACGTCTGGAATCGCATTCATCGTGGCTTGCAATTGATTTCGTGTGTTGAGTATGTCGAGTTCTATTCGTTTGCGTTCGGTAATGTCAGAAACAAAGCCATGCCACAAAACGGAGCCGTCTTCTTCAAGTTCGGGTAACGCATTTCCCCATAGCCAGCATTCTGTACCATCTGCAAATTTAAGACGGTATTCATCACGCCATGGGCTTAATTCTCGTGCTGATTTTTTAATTGTTTCAAGATGATTGTCTAAATCGTCAGGATGTACAACCGCAAAAACAGCCGTAGCGTCTTCACGAACACTCGCAGGGTCAATGCGATAAATTTTGCGTAACACTTCACTTGCGTAAGGAAGACAAACACTGCCATCTGGACGCATACGAAATTGAAATACCAAGCTGGGTAATTGATTGGCGATTTTATTTAATCTACTTAGGGCTTCTTGTTGCGCTACTTCACTTCTTTTAAGCTCTGTCACATCTGTTGAAATGCCAGACAGCGCGTAAATGTTGCCGTTTTTATCTCTTAATGGTTCTTTTGTTGTTAAAAAAATGCGCTCTTCACCATTTTTCAAATGGTATGAATGGATAGTTTCTATACGTTCGCCATTTTCAAGAACTTTCTGATCGTAACGCCGAATTTCTTGTACTGTTTCATCATCAAAAAAATCACTATCCTGACAACCAATGATTTGCGTAGACGGTAAATTAAATATCTCTGAAACCAGCCGATTCGAGTATTGATAACGGTAATTTGTATCTTTGGTATATGCCGCAACAGGGGCATTATCTAAGATGGCGGAGAGTTTATATTTTTCACTAATGGTTTTTTCTTGTTCAGCAAGTAGCTGAGCTGTGGTGGGCAATTTTAGGGCAAGCGGAATGATCTTCCACATTGCAACGGCTGTTATGAGTGAAATGGCTGCCGTAAAGGCTTTAAGAAAACCGTCTACCCAATACAGTGGAATCCAAATTAGAACAGCAGACATTAAATGCGTTGTGCCACAAGCAACAATAAATAATGCTCCCATCGTCACCAACCACGCATAAGGAAAATCCTTACGTTTGCGAATAAAGTACGCAAGACTGAGTGGAATAGAATAATAAGACAGCGTGATTAACACATCAGAAATAACGTGCAACCACAACAACGTGGGATTCCAGCTTAAACAATAGCCATGCGGCATTAAATTGTTGATGCTCAAAAAGTCATTCAATGCCTGCATGGCAAAACCTAAAAATTTAACCGCGATAATCCGCGATTTGGTCAAAATTCAAATACTGATATGTTTCATCAGCGGTTTCGTTAATTTGTGTGGCGTAACGCATATATTCTTCAACAGTTGGGATTTTGCCCAAAATCGAACATACCGCTGCTAATTCCGCCGATGATAAAAAGACATTCGTGTTATCGCCTAAACGATTTGGAAAATTTCGCGTTGACGTTGAAACAACGGTTGCACCTTCTTTAACTCG
>JAQTXN010000132.1 GCA_028688755.1 Methylococcales bacterium
ATAAAACCTGCGCCTGCGATTTCAACTTTCAAAATCGCTTCGTTGCTTGGCAAGGCAGCAATAATTTTTTCAGCTAATTGGCGTGGATTGGTTTTGGCTGATTTTGCGAGCATTAACGCGATATTGGTTGCAAAATCGCCATGCGTCACGTCGCGTGTGCGCTCAACATGCACAGTGGGATTCAAATCATCAGCTAAAACCTTTTGCTCTTTTAAGATTTTTACAGCTTGAGAAATAAGGATTTCGAGTTGTTTTTTCATTTTGTTACAAATAGTCTAAAAATTAGGGCGCATTATCCATTAAAGCTAACGATTTATCCATTTTTGCGGCGGCGCGTTCACGTTCGGTTTGAGCGACTTTATCGCGTAAATAAACAGGTTGCGCGAATTCAGCCGCAATGCCCCTTCCCTGCTCAAAACCATAAACGCCTAATTTTGCAATTAGGCTTGAGTGTGGCAGTGCATCACTTTCAATTTGTGAAACCAAGCCGTGTGTTTTTTCGACTAATTCCGTTTCATAAACACGCCAACCCGAACCGATGCCGATTGCAGATTGCAGTGGAAATTGAATTTGAGATACGGGTAAAACCGCTTCTTCGCCCATCAATTCCACAAAACCATCGGGATTTTTTTGATAAACACCCCAGAAAATTTCACCGATTCGCGCATCCATCGCAACAAAAGATAAATCTTGCGAAAAATTTTGCGCCAAAGCAGCAAGCGTTGAAACAGGCACCACAGGTAAATCCGCCCCAAACGCCAAACCTTGAACAACACCTGTTGCAATTCGCAAACCTGTAAATGAACCAGGCCCGCAACCAAAAGCAAGTGCGTCAAGCTGCGTTAATTTTAATTCCGCTTGAGCAAGTAGCGATTCAATCATCGGTAACAATAATTTGGTGTGTGCTTTGGGCGTGATTTCAAAACATTCAGATATTTCACCGTCAATAAATAACGCGGCAGAACAGGCTTCTGTTGAAGTATCTAAGGCAAGCAGTTTCATGATTTTTTATTCGCCACGTTCAGCAGCGCGTAACGTTAAAATTTCATAGCCTGTCTCTGTCACCAAAATTGTATGTTCATATTGCGCGGATAAACTGTGATCTTTTGTCACGGCTGTCCAACCATCACCAAGTGATTTCGTGTGATGTTTACCTTGGTTAATCATCGGTTCAATCGTAATAATCATTCCCGCTTCAAGCGCAAGCCCATCGCCTGCTTTGCCATAATGCAAAACTTGTGGCTCTTCGTGAAAATCTCTACCAATGCCATGACCACAAAAATCTTGCACCACTGAATACCGATTTTTTTCTGCATGGGTTTGAATGGCGTGACCAATATCACCCAGCGTTGCCCCTGCTTTGACTTGTTCAATGCCTAAAAATAAGGATTCACGCGCCACGTCACATAAACGTTGTGCAAATGGAGCGACTTTACCCACACAAAACATCATGCTGGTATCACCGTGAAAACCGTCTTTGATTACAGTGATGTCGATATTGACGATGTCGCCTGATTTTAATTTTTTATCACTTGGAATGCCGTGACAAACTTGATGATTGATTGAGGTACAAATAGATTTTGGAAAGCCACGATAATCAAGCGGTGCAGGAATGGCATCTTGTACATTGACGATAAAATCATGACAAATGTCGTTAAGCTCTAAAGTCGTTACGCCAACTTGAACGTGTGGTGCAATCATATCGAGAACGTCAGCAGCAAGTCTGCCAACAATACGCATTTTTTCAATTTCAGCTTCGTTTTTAATGATAATACTCATGTTTCTTTTATTTAAAGTGATAAAAATCGACGTTAATAAACGCCTTTTGCGTTCAAAAATGCTCCGTATTTACGGTCATCATCAAGAACGTGTTTGACTAGCCAGCCGTGAATAAAACTCAAAAATTCGGCTTTATTTGGTACATAGCCGCTCAATATCTGCTTTTTATATTCAATAATTTGTACAACTAAGTGTTTGTGGCTGTCATGTTGGCTATCGAGAGCAGGATATTTATAAAGTTCGAGTAATTTTTCTTCTTCGGCAAAATGGTAGTATGTGTAATCAATCAAAGCATCAAACGCTTTAGAAATATCGACCATTGCCGCGTTATTGTACAAATGTTCCATGATACTATTTGCAATACGAATCAAATGTTTATGCTGTTCATCCATGTGAGAAACGTTAATTTCGAACGCATCTTGCCAGATGAAGACTTCACTTTCACTTCCATTATCTCTATGCACAAGGCGTGTAACTTGTTTTTGATGATTATCAAAAATTTTCCAACGCAAAATCGGTACGTCCAAAAGCAATTTTGCAGGCAATTGCACCACTTTTGTATCTTCTAACACACAAAGTTGAAACAAACTTGGAATTTTCAAAATAGCGAATTCTTCACCAAAAAAATCTTTTGCTCGCAAGGTGTTTAATACTTTTTCTCCAATGCGTTGTTCAATTACCCCCGTGCGTATCACGTTAATGACTTCAATGTCACTGCCTGAAATAACGCTACCAGCCTTAAATTCTTTTTCTTGAATGCCACTGATAATTCGACTCAAAATATCAACAGGTAAACCTTCTGAAAAGAGACTTGTAGTATTTAAAAAATTTCGCATTTCAACAAAATGCTGCACAGAATCAAATAAACCATTACGGCGAATCACTTCGGTATAAAGTTTGAGCGGTAAACGTAGCACGCGCACAAAAGATAAAGCGCGATAAGTATGACGCACTGCACTATCGCTTAAAATGGCCTCAGCACCAATAAATGCGCCTGCGGACAAACTACCAAACAAATTTTCGCGGGTGCATAACTTTTCAACTTGTCCGCTAACTAAAAGTAAAACATCTGTTGGAACACTCCCTTCTTTAATCAAAATTGCCCCTGGATTGACATCAACAAGGGGATGATTAACCAACATGCGTAAGTCGTAAAGTGCCATGCCTGGAAAATTGGATTGCAAATAAGAAAACGCATGCCGACGAAATCCCTCTGACATCCCCTTAATCAAAACGTCTTCTGTACCAAATGATGCACAAGAGCCAATTTCCTTTTCCTCACTGGTCAATTCCGTTGCTCGATGCGCGAGCAAAATGCGTGATGAATCATAAGCAAAATCCTTTGCTTCACCATGAATCATGCCGCCGCCAATATCAATTTTCTTTAAATCATAAGGCATCAAATACGCATTTTTGACACGTTCAAAAGATTCCAAACTCAAACCAGGGGCAACAGGGTTATCCGTTACCATCGCTTTTAACGTATTCAATGACACGATGTCTGCAAAATGGGCGTAAGTTTTATAACCATCTTCCCAAAGCGTACGAAAAACAAATAAATTGGTTTCAACAGGATGTGGTGAAAAAACAGGTTTTACTTCCAAACCATCAACGTTGTTCCACTCATCAAAGACCAAATCTTGCACAGTAAAAAAATGTTTAAAATCGTCTTGTTTGATACCAAGCAACGCCGATAATTTTTTTTCAACCGAAGCACGAATTAACGGCGTGGCAAAATAACGAATTTTGCGCCCTGCTCTCATTAGTGCGGTTAACCCTGCGAAATGATCATCGTGTGCGTGAGTGTGGAAAATACCATCAATTTGATCAATCCCAATACCTAATGCCGCCAGCGTATTGAGTAAATGTGGCCCCGCGTCAATTAAATAAACGTTGCCTTGATAAGTGATAATGCTCGACATTGTCGGACGATTTACGTCCCAACCATCCCCTTCGCCCGAATGAATCACTGCAAAATACTCGGGTTCAAAACGACGAAAACCCAACGGATACGCACATTCATACGTTTCATTGGGTGCTAAATTTAAATCGATAATAAAGGATTCGTTTTTATAAGAAATTTTGAATATATTCAATTCCAATCGTTGAATACTTACACCCTCTTGAATGTCGACGCAGTGCGCGTTACCAATGACGAGTGTATCAATAAAATCACTGGCTGGGCGAATGTTGCCAAATGCAAATTTAAGTTTTAAACGCATCATTTCGCTTGCTTGCTCTTCACTTACCCCCGCTTCGCACATTTCTTCGCGCGATACCAGTCCATAGTTACCGCGATAAATGTAGCGTAACTGCGCCGAAATTTGCTCTGCTGTTCCAATTAACAACGGTTTTTTGCCTGTGTTATTTGGATGATTAGGAATCATTAAGCCTTGTTTATAAAGCATTTGTAGTACGGGAAATTCGGCAAGGTTCGCAAATTCACCGTTTTGCAACAATACATCAGAAAGTAAAATAGCATTTGGACCAGTCTCAAATGTCACACCATCAATTTCTTGCGGCAAAATCAAACCACGTTTTGCTAAATGCTTCACCGCATCAGCAGGACAACCACATAAAAGCCGAAAATTGATTTCAGGGATTTCAATCCAACAAATTCCACGTGACACATCGGTTTTATAAATTTTCATTTTGCTTAATTCCTTCGTTTTTCTCTCAAACAGTGCGTTGCCGCAATGTTTCATAGAGTAACACGCCAGTTGCCACCGATAAATTCAAACTTTCAACTGTGCCAAGCATCGGTAATTTAACAAGTAAATCACATTGTTCGCGTGTTAAACGACGCATCCCTTTTTCTTCTGCGCCAATCACTAACGCCATCGGTACAGTAAAATCGGTTTGATAAAGCGTATTTTCTGCTTCGCCTGCTGTGCCAATAATCCATAAACCTTCACCTTTTAACCAGCGCAAGGTTCTAGCCAAATTGGTGACTACATAAACAGGAACAGTTTCAGCTGCGCCACTGGCTACTTTACAAACGGTTGGTGTAATTCCCACTGCGTTGTCTTTGGTAATAATAATCCCGTGAACTTTCGTTGCATCGGCACTTCGCAAACACGCACCCAAATTGTGTGGATCTTTCACATTGTCTAAGACCAGAAATAACGCTGTTTCGGTCAAATGTTCGACAGCGGTTTTCAATTCGTTTTCCGATAATTCTTCGGGCAACGAAACTTCTAAAACTACGCCTTGATGATTCATGCCGTCAGCGAGTTTGTCTAATTTTTTACGGTCAACTTTTTCAAGCGGAACGTTCAATTCTGACAACGTTTCAAGCAGTGCTTCTAAACGTTTATCGCTACGTTCAGTATTGAGCCAAACACGGGTAATTTTTTGCGGCGAATACATCAAAGCCGATTGCGCGGCGTGAATGCCGACGATTTTGGTAAGTTTCATTTTTTAGTCTTTTTTAGCTGCAACTGCTTCAATCGGCAGAAGCGGAATGTGATATTGCGACAAAATAGTGTTGATTTCTGCCGATTTTTCGCTAATCAGTTTGTCTAATTTTTCTTTGCGTTCCTTATCATTTTTACGCACGCCCATTGTCATTTGATAATCAAATTTAACGCCTGCTTCGGATTTCATTGGAATAATGTGATAACCATTTGGATTTTGCGCCACAACGTGACCTGCCAAAACGCCCCACAAAATCACCGCATCAATTTTTTTGGCTTTTAAATCATCGGAAATTTGCATTGCCACGTTATGTTGTGCGTCACCCGTCATGCTTTGATAAGGAATACCTTGTTCGAGTAAATCATGTTTTTGCATCCAATCCGTGCCTGCACCTCTGTCAAACATCGCCATTTTTAATTTTTCTTTGCGATTTTCTGGAAGCTGTCCTAGCTGCCAAGGGTCTTGAATATCATCAAAACCGCGATTTTTCGCAATCAACAAAACATACGTCGAATGATAATAAGGTTGCGTGGCTTGAACCATATCACTACCTTCAGGCATTCCCATCACGATGTCGCATTTAAATTCTTTGCTTTCAACGGCATTTTCATCCACAAACGCATTGAGCGAATTACGAATAAAACCAATGCGTTGTGGCAACCAAAAGTATTCCAATTCTTGACCAAGTTCTTTGGCAAATAACGATGCAATTTTATTTTCAAAACCATCTTCTTTATTGCTTGAGTACGGTGGATTAAGTGGATCAGCGCAAACTTTAAACTTTTCAGCATTTGCGCTGAAAATGGTTGCACTTAACGCTAATCCTAAAATAACAGCAGATTTTTTCATTTTTTATTCTCAATAAAAAAAGCCCCAACCGAACAGTCGGCTAGGGCTTTTTAGCTAACTAAAAAAGCAATTCAGAAATGCTTATTTGTTGCTTGGTAATGCGAACACAGTCAATGTTCCACCTAATTTGGTGAATGAACTTAAACTTCTGTATGCACCAACCGCACCCAAACCTTCTGAGTTTGAGTTAGCTTCGCCGTTGTCTAAGCCAGCTGCGATACCGATACCAGCCCAGCCGCCGATACCTGAAAGAACGCCAACATATTGTTTGCCGTTGAATTCCCAAGTATTAACGTTACCGATGATGCCTGATGGAGTTTTGAAACGGTACAATTCTTTACCTGTTTTCGCGTCAACCGCTTTCAAGTAACCTTCTAATGTACCGTAGAACACTACGCCACCCGCTGTTGCAACTGAACCTGACCAAACAGAGAATGTTTCTTTGTTAGACCAAACGATTTTGCCAGTTTTCGCGTCAAACGCGGTGAATTGACCTAAGTTGGTTGAACCATCTGGTTTGCCAGTGATAACGTCTGCGCCCGCAGGACCCATTGTTAAAGTTGCTCCTACATAAGGTTGACCTGCTGTGTAAGCCACTTCAAATGGTTCGTAGTCCATGCACAAATGGTTGCCTGAAATGTAGAACAAGCCAGTTTGTGGAGAGTAAGAAACAGGTTGTTGGTTTTTAGAACCTAACGCCGCTGGGCAAACGCCAGCTGTGTTTGTGTCTTCACCATTTTGTTCAGTTGAGTATTTAGACACAACTTGTGGACGACCTGATTTCATGTCAACGTGAGTTGCCCAGTTCACAGATTTGTCGAATTTTTCAGCAACTAATAATTCACCAGTTACGCGGTCTAACGTATAGCCAAAACCGTTACGGTCAAAGTGAACGATAGTTTGACGTGTTTTGCCGCCAATTTCTTGGTCAGCTAAAACAGTTTCGTTGATGCCGTCGAAATCCCATTCGTCGTGCGGAGTCATTTGATAAACCCATTTCACAGCCC
>JAQTXN010000133.1 GCA_028688755.1 Methylococcales bacterium
ACTCGCTCATCTCGTTTGTTCATTTATCAACACGTTGTTGTATCGTCCCGCTATACAATTTGACGGGTTGGTTCAAATTTGAAAGTTGAGCATCGCGTATATATCTACTAAATCCACAATTATTTTTCCAAATTCAACTTTACACAGCAGGTTCAATGCTGATAAACCTGCTATAAAAAAACCTTCTTTTGTTTCAGTCGAGGCTTTTACGACATTCTTTTATGTCGTTAACTCTTTTCTCGAAATCAACAGCAGATAAAAAACCTTTTCGATGTGCATCTTCCAACTCAGTGATTTGCATCTTTTGTTTCTCAGACAAAGCAACAGAAACAGAAACACTTGATTCAACAATTGGTGTTTTTGAACTATCTGATGATTGAATTTCAATTTTTTTCTGTTTGTGCTTATAAAATTTATATGCTGCTACAGTAGCTCCACCAGTCATTGCTACACCACCTGCAACTGCCATCGGAACAGCCCAAGCAGGTGCAGTGCCAATTCCAACAAGTGCCGCAGCCGTTCCTGCATACCCGCCAAGTGTTGTTCCAAGTGCAGCTCCAGTCGCTGCAAGAGGTGCTGTCGCTGCGATTCCAGCACCACCTGTTACTAGGCCAATACTAGAACCAGTTACAGCTCCAACAATACCACCAGCAACCCCACCAATCGTTGCCCCTGCTGCACTTATTGCTGCCGTTGTAGACGTTCCAGCCGCAACAACACCTACAGCTGTGGCGGCGGCACCTCCACTAATTACAGTACCAATTGCAGCATTTTCTTTGCCTACATTTTTGGCAGAATCAATCACATTTTGAATAACTTTTTTACTCGAACTTCTAAACGCTTCAATTTTACGACTCATCTTTTATCCTCACGTTAAAGTAGAACGACAACATAGCCATTTTGTTTCACAACCCGCTACTAACCAAACAAATCAAAATCATCGTCTTCGTCATCGACAACAACACTGGCTACATCTAAAACATCACCAGTATTTATGCCACCTCTATTTTGATTCTGGCTATTCATGTTATTTCTTTGACCTTGTTGTTCTTGTTCTGAATTACCAAATAGCCCAATTACAACGAAACCTATTATCACCCAAACCCACCAATCCATCTTATTTTCTCCAAATCTTTTTGTTTAAGAGATTTCAATATAAACCACCCCGACGACAGGTTGTGTCATCCTGAAAATAGCGGGGAAAATAATTCCATTATTTAACTATCGAAATCCCGTATAATTTCACCCATGAGAACAGTTATCGAAACACCTACATTTCAAAAACAAGCCGCCAAAATCTGGACAGATGACGAACGCCTTGCGTTTATTGATTGGATTGCCGAAAACCCATTAGCTGGCGACGTAATTCCCAATGCAGACGGTGCAAGAAAAGTGCGATGGTCAATTACTGGCAATGGTAAGCGCGGTGGGGTTCGCGTGATTTATTTCAACATAACCGAGCAAGGCACAATCGTTTTGATTACGCTGTATCAAAAATCAGAACAAACCAACATCACAAAAAAAGAAATTAAAAAGGCGATTTAAATGGACATCGAAAAAATAGCAAAAGCAATTGAAGCCGATGCAGGAATGCCACTTGACGATTTACGACAAGGGTTAGCCGAAATGAAACATGGCATTGGGCGAGTGAATACGCCAGAACAAATTTTACTTAGAACCGTTCGTACAAAAATTCGATTATCACAACAACGTTTTGCTGACGTGATAAAAACACCTGTTTCAACGTTGCGTGATTGGGAACAAGGACGGTTTAAACCTTCGGGTGCCGTGTTGTGTTTATTAAAAATCATCGATAAACATCCTGAGCTGATTTCAGAACTCGAAACCGTTTAATTACTGCCGTATTTCGTCATCGCTCAAATAATCCCGCAACCCTTGAAACAACGTGTGACGCAATTCATTCGGGCTAATCACTTGCACATTCGGCAACCAATATCGAATCAACGGCAAAATCTGGTGGTCGTGAGCAATCCTCGACGACACAATCAAACTGCCATCTTCAAGCGTTTTGTCGATTTGTTGATTCGGTAATAAATCGCGGCGTTTGAAATACTGCGCGACAGAACTATCAATTTTTAAAACCACTTCACGTTTATTTTCGGCAAACCAAATGCTGTCTTCTTGCTCGATAATTTGATGTGTTTGTAAATCTGGCGAAAACGTTTCGCTTTCAATCACGATGCCTTTGAGCTGTGTAAAACAAAACGCTTTCAACACATTTTCGACTTTCGCCGCGAGATACCAAATCGCTTTGTGATTCACGAGTTTGTAGGGTTCAGCGCGATACGTTTTTTCTTTGTATTCAAATTGCACGAAGCGATGTTGCAAAATCGCTTGTTCGAGTTGTTTAAATTCGTGGCTTTTTTTCGATAAATCTTCGTAATGATGCCCTTTAACCAAATCGGCTTGCGAAATGCGCGAATCAAAAAGTTCACGCAAAAAGTCATCTTTTAATTTGGGAAATAACGCTTTGATGCCAGACAAACAGGCGAAGTGTTCAACGTCTTTGAGATTGAGTTTGCCTAAATAAAACGATTCGAGATAAAACAAACTGCCATCTTTTCTCAATGGCAAATAAGCAAATCGTTCTAACAAATCACGCTGAATGGTACGAACGGTGACGTTGAATTCGAGAGCAAGTTCTTTCGGGTCGAGCTTTTCACCTTCATTAAACTTTTTCAAAATTTCAGTTAAACGAACGGCGGTTTTATCGTGGTCAGTGGTTTTTGTCATGGTGATTTTCAATGGATTTGAAAGAATGGCAAAAACAATAACATAGCGTGACGACAGGTTATGTCATCTTGAAAATGGAAAGCGATGAAAAATTGACGGCTTATTCTTTAAATTGCCAATACTTTCCCGCTGTTTCGCGCAAACTTTCAATCGTGACACCGTTTGAATTCAATTTAACTTCCAACGCGCCATCGTTTGCACTGGTAAAAATTTGGGCATTCAACGATTTATAACGTGCCACAATTTCTTTGCTTGGATGATGAAACTGATTGCGATAACCCGCAGGAATTAACACAATTTTGGGTTTCACAGCTTGTAAAAATGGCAGCGACGAAGAGGTTTTACTGCCGTGATGTGGCGCGACTAAAACGTTTGCAGGTAATTTTTCAGGCATATTTTCAACCAGCCAATTTTCAGTCACAGATTCAATATCACCTGTTAATAAAATGGCATTTTTCCCTGTTTCGATTCTTAACACACAGGAATTGTCGTTGTCTTTTTCAAACGTTTTTGCTGGCGAAAGAATCGAAAATTGCACACCGTCCCATGTCCAATGTTGCCTCGTTTCACATCGGCTCGTTTGATACGGAATCAGCTTTTCGGGCGCACTGGTTAAAATTTGCGTGATCGGAATTTTTTCTAAAACCGAATACGCCCCACCGCTGTGATCATTATCGCCATGACTGATGAGCAGTGTGTCGAGTTTTTTAATCCCGTGATACCGAAAAAACGGCAACACCACACTTTTTCCCATATCACCGCCGTTAAAAAATCGCGCTCCCGTGTCATAAAGTAGCCCGTGATTTTGCGTTTGCACTGAAACCGCTAAACCTTGTCCCACATCTAAAATCGTCACAATTGCTTCGCCATTTTGCAAGGTGGGCAAAACTGGAAAAAGTAGCGGTAAATTTAAAACTAAACCCAAAAAACGTGCGGGGATTCCTCGCGGCGTAAATAACCACAACACGCCTAAACTCGATAAAATTAACGTAAAAAATGACGGTTGCGGCAAATCTAACATCGCATTTGGCAAAGTCGAAGCGAATTCAAAACCTTGCATTAGCCATTGCAAAATAAAATCTAAAACAACAAAAATTTTGTCTGCAAACCAAGGAAGTAGCCACATGAACGGAATTTGTAACAATGCTAATGGCACAACAAGTAATTCGACAATCGGCACCACGACAAAATTTACCAGCGGCGAAATGAGCGAGGTTTGATTAAAAAAGAACAATAACAGCGGCGACAAACCGAGTGAAACGGCAAGTTGAATATCAACGGCATTTTTCCAATTCGGTGGCGATTTCAAACGTCCTGCAACGCGATACAAAATCAACGCTACGGCTAAAAACGACAACCAAAAACCAATCGATAGCAGCGTCGTTGGGTTAAAAATTAACATCGCAAACAGCGCAATCGCAAAACTTTGTAATGGTGAAAAGTGCCGCTGATAAAAACTCGCTATAGCAACAAATCCAAGCATTATCACAGCGCGTTTTGTTGGAATCACATAACCCGCAAGTAGCGCGTAAAAAATCGCTGTGATTAAACTCGCTAACGCCGCCGCGCGGGGCGGCGAAAATCGTAAAATTCCCAATCGAGTCCAAATTTGCAATGTCAAAAAATAAACCAAGCCTGCAACCAGCGCGATATGCGAACCTGAAATTACGATTAAATGTGTCACGCCTGTAATGCGAAACGTGTCCCAATTTTGAAAACTTAAACCGTTGTCGTCGCCGACGGTTAAGGCTCGTACTAAAGCTGTATTTAAATTTTCACCGTAACGCGCCGTGAATTTGTCGCTGATTTTTTGTCGTAAAACATCAATGCTTAATTCAGCATCTTTGATTTTTATTGGTGGTGAGTTTTTTGTCCCAACCGTTCCCGTTGCGCCAATGTTTTGGCTAAATAACCAGCGTTCGTAATCCATTCCGCCGTCGTTAAAAGTTGTGTGTGGTCGCTTAAGTTTGACCGTGAATTGCCACGTTTCGCCAACGTGCAAAATTTCTGTCGGTTCGTACCAACTGAGTTTGAGTTTTAAGGGTAATTTTTCAGCGGATTCTAAAACGTTTAATTCAAAATTAGCGCGTCGTGAATTTTGGTCGGGTAAATTTGAAATTTTTCCTGTCACGGTTAGTGGCAAACCTTCCAATTCGGTCGATAATCGGTCACTTAATTGATAATAACTAAACGCACTTGCCACTAAAAAACCAAGAATAAAAAAGAGCAAATATCGGTAACGCAACCGTGCCATAATTGCCGCGATTCCGCTTAAAATAAGCAACGCAAAAAGCGACGGCAATTGCGAGAATTGTTGCAAAAGCAAATCGCCTGCGGTGAACGCTAAAGCGTAACCAATCATGAAAAAATAAAAATAATAATTAAGGAGAGATGAGGATGGCTAAACAAGTAATTGAAAAATGGATGCACAAATTTATTCCCGACCAAGAGGTGATTAAGCGTCACAAAAGTCTACAGTTTTTGGGCGATAAATTACACGACCCGAATTTGTGGCATTTAAATCGCAAATCGATTTCGATGGCGTTTGCAGTTGGATTATTTTTTGCATGGGTTCCTACACCAACCCAAATGGCATTTGCCGCAGCGGCTGCTATTTACTTTCGCTCCAACCTGCCGATTTCAGTAGCGTTGGTTTGGGTCACAAATCCATTGACGATGCCGCCGTTATTTTATTTTGCGTATCAGGTAGGTTTAACTGTTCTAAATCAACCCGCGCAACCTGACTTTTCGCTTGATAGCGTGTTATCGGGGTTAGGCGATATTTGGCAACCATTTTTGCTGGGCTGTTTTATCTTGGGTGTGATTTCTTCAACGGCGGGTTATTTTGGAATGAAAGCCTTTTGGGCATATCACGTTAGAAAAAAATGGACAACACGCCATAATCAGCCACGTTTTGCACGTTATCAAACGTTTAATGCCAACGTTTGGCGACGATAATTTATATTTTTACAGGTTTTTAAAATGAAAAAGTTTTTAGTTTTTGCTGGGTTGATTGGCGTTTCGCCGCTTATTTATGCGGTACAACCTGAACAACCTTGGTTGACTTATCCGCAAAGTGGCGCAACGTTGCCAACGAATCTGCCTGCGTTTTTTACATGGGACAATACTAAAGGTTCAGGTGTTACGAATTATCGGCTAGTGGTTTCAACCGATGCGGCATTTAGCGGCTATAACCAAAAAACAAAATCGTGTACGAATAAAACGACCTGTTTCACCGATAAAACAGCAAAAAAGAATTATGTATTACGACAAACGACTGGCTCTATTTTAAAAAACGATACGAATTATTATTGGTTTGTTGAGGCAATGACGGCGAGTGGCACGAGTGTTTTTGATGTGCGTGAATTTGCTTATGGTGCGCCTGTAACGCCCATTGATACGCTTTTCACCGTGATTGCACCAAATATCACAGGCGTGTCAACGGATGTACCTTCTGTTGCGTCAGGTAATCCAATTATTATTTCTGCTGTACTCGATGGCACGTTGCCAACGGGTTATAACGTCAAAGTGGATTATGGGAATGGTTTAATCACGATGCCTGCTTCCGCAACAGGAGCGCAATACAGCGCAACACCAACAAAATCAGCGAGTTATTCAGTTGGTATTTATGACGACAAAAACATTTTAAAAAGCAACAAATTAACAGGTAGTTTTACAGTGACTGCCGCTGTGACAACTGGCACAGGCGGCACTGCAACAGGCAATGCTCCCGTTTTAACGCTCGTAAGTGATGCAACGGCTATTTCTACCGCTAAACAAGGCGTGACTTATACGGTTCAACTTTCAGCCACCGATGCGGATGCAAATTTAAAACAAATTGTGATGGATTGGGGCGACGGTTCAAGTGATACGGTTAATGTTGATGACGGTGTGACACGCGCATTGACACACATTTACTCTTCAGCTGCACCTTTTACATGGACAGCAACGGCTTATGATTCGACAAATTTAGCGAGTAATGTCATCACGCAAGCAGTGACCGTTGCCGCACCTGTTGTCACCGATCCAACAACGCCGCCCGTAGTTGAGCCTCCGAAAGCCCCAAGTTATAGCGCGATTAACAATTTGGGAAATCCGACAAGTAGCGCGACCGATTGGCATTGCACGTTGGACAGCACCAGCAATTTAATGTGGGAAGTAAAAACTGATGATAATAATTTGCACGATAAAGATTGGACATACAGCTGGTTTGAACCTGACACCACAAAAAATGGTGGGTATCAGGGCGGCTCAGAAAATGGTGGACGGTGCAATG
>JAQTXN010000134.1 GCA_028688755.1 Methylococcales bacterium
CTTTTTGGCATCCTCTTTCAATAGGAACTGCGGATCGGTGCTGTAATTAAACGGATAGTAATAGCTGTCGAAATTCATATCAGTTTGATGATCCCGATAGCTGAGGTTGAGAGTCAGTTGATCGTCCTTGGTCAGCCAATGGCTATAGTCTAGGCTGTATTGACCGAACTGACCATTGGATTGGGTATTGGGTCTGTCGAAAGCCAGATTGTGATCATCCATGAAGTTGAAATTGAATTTCAGGTCGGCAGCATCGGATATATCCCATTTTAGTTTGCCGCCAGCCATGGTCTTATCCCAGCCACCGTTTTCCAACGAATGAATCATCGTACCAGTGGCACCTGGCGAGAAAGCTGGATTGGGTGACGATTTATAACCGCTTGAACTCAGATGCTTAAAATCCAAAAAATAACCGATCTTGTTGACCGTGCCGCCAGTGCTAAAGCCTCCGCCGTAGGTAGGCATTGAATCGAACAGGAAAAATGGTTTGGTGACATTCGGACCTTCAGGGACTTCTTTGGTAATGATGTTGACCACGCCGCCCATCGCGTTGGGACCGTACAGTGCCGAACCAGCACCGCGCACTACCTCGACCCTTTCGACATTGTCCCAGTCTATGGTCTGGATAGGTGAGCGATTGCCGATGCCAGAATCTAGAAAATTGGCAAATTGACCGTTGATCAGCGTCGAAGTTCGACCGTAGCCCAAACCGCGAATATTAATGGTGCTGATACCGTTAGTCCCCATCCTCATAACGTCTACCCCCGCAGAACGGGTCAGGGTGTCGCTGAGGTCGCGGTTATACATTTGCTGTATTTGCTTTTCATCGACGACAGCAACGGTTGCTGGCACTTCCGAAATCGGACGTTCGGTTTTCGTGGCCGTCACCACCATCGTATCCAATTGATAAACGGTGTTTTCTTTATCCTCTGCAACGTCATTGACGCGAGTCGGCTCATTGCGCTTAATCGCAACGGTGTGATTATCGGTAAACTGGTAACTAAGATCTGATTTATCCAGAAGAATTTTTAGTGCCTGTTCCGCCGAGTATTGCCCGTTAAGCTGCGGCGACGTTTTTTTAGGCAGCGCATCGGCAGCATAGAGAATTTGCACACCAGTTTGTTGTTCGAACTGTTCTAATGCGGATGCTAATGGTTGAGGGGGGATGTTGATGTGCAGTTCTTGTTCGGCAAGTGCATTTTGACAATAAAGCAGACTGGCGATCAACGGCAAAGCAAGGTGTTTCATTTTTGGAGTCTTTAGTGAATTTTAATGTAATTCCATAAAGACGTTTGAGTATGTCCAAACTGGACAATGTTTGTTGATTTTTTTTAGTAACTAATCCCGATTTAATGCAAAATCAAGATGACGACTACTTTCTAAGATTTGTATTTAATAAGTTTTATACTGCCCTTTTCAGGGAAAAAAGTGACTTTCGCGAGAGGTTCTTGGGCTTTCCAAAACGATTTACGAATTTGAATGGTGGTGCCTAGATTTACTTTTTGTCCGACGATAATTTTAGGATTTTCAATAAATGTCATTTCGGATTTGTAACTTTTTAACTCTAAATTGTAGACATTCGCTTCAGACTCTAGCTCACTTAAAATGAAATTCAGTTGCATTTTTTTCTTTGCATTGCTGGGCGTTTCATGTTGTTCAAGATAGGTTAAGGTATTGCGAACATTGTCTTGTTTTTTCTTATTTCTTTCTAATAAAGTTTCTGTTTCTTCAATGGCTAATTGAATTCTGGGATTTAATCCCACGCATATTTTAGTTGGCAATGCCGATGAATTGCCTAAAACAGGGGCTTTAACAAGATTTGTTGCCCACGCTATGCCGCCTGCAATTGAGGAGGCTTTTCTACTTTTTGTACCAACTTCGATATTTTCAGCCATTAAATTGCAATTCAACGCATATTGCTCAACGACGATATTACTGTCTGATTCAACAATAAAATTTTCAACAAAACCTAAAATAACATTGCTTAGTGCCACAATGCGAGGTGTAAGCAATAACGGAGCGGTTTCTTGGCATCCTTGTGCGCCATTTTTGACTTGAACTTTGCCATTTACCATCAATTGGCTATTGCCAATCACATTACCTTTGACAAAAAGATCGCCCAAGCACTCTATTTTTGAATTGATAATGTCGCCTTCTATCACAATGTCTTTGGATGCAAATACGCTCATGCCTGTTTCAACATTTTTCGCGACTACAATTGAACCATCAAAACGCACATTTCCTGTTGATAAATCGATGCTATCCAGATGGAGAATAGGGCTAACATACGCGCCACTTTCAGTAATAACAGGTTGTCCTGTAATTGATGAAATAAGCTGATTTTTATTTTCTGGATTTAAACGAGTGCTTTTTGAATCGACAGATAACGGTAAATTTTGTCCTTCTTTTTGAGCAACGGATTCACCTAAAACATTTGTGCCTGATAAACCTTTTGTTGCAGGCAATTTTTCAGCTAATAAATCCCCCTCTTGAACAACTAAAATGTCACCTAATTCACGATAATTCACCACGTCATTATCGTCATTTTTTTCACTTTTATGGATAACAGGAACTTTGTCAGCAGCTTCAGGTAGCAGACTCACAATGTACGAATCCACGCCATTAACAGGTTCAGCCCCTTCGGCAATCACGACATTATCCACTTCTTCTCGATTCACCAATTCAGACAGTACGTCATCCGAAACAAGACCAAACGTCACACCTTGTTGTGCTAGCTCGTTTTTGACATCTTGCAAGGTAATTTTTTGACCATTGAAACTTGGAATCAGCCACAAAGAGGCTTTCATTTTGTCTTTGTTAAGATGAATCTCACAAACAGCATCTTTAGCATAGCCAACTTCAAGCTCGAATTCTTCGTCTGCCTTTTTTGCTTGAAAGCGTGAGACGAATTCAGCAAGCAAAAAATCATCAACATATAACGGGCATTTTTCGTATTTGAGTTGCTCTTTGAGCATTGAAGGGGAAATATCAATTGGGGTAGCACTTGGAACGGTAAAGGCAAATAACTTTTGTTTATCTTCGCTTAGTTTGAATCCAAAACCGTTTTTGATAATGACATCTTCCATTATGTTGCCCCTTTAACTGAGTAGTTTGTTAACCGTTTGGCATAACACGGTGTTTGAAATAGGCTTTTTAAGCGTAACGGTCGCGCCGCTTGTTTGAGCAGATTCTAAAAGGTGGTCACTATTAAAAGTTTTTCTTCGTCCGCCTGAAATGGCGATAATGGGAACTTCGTAAATTTCGAGTAATTCGGGAATCAGTTCTACGCCTGTTTTATCAGGCATCAAAATATCGGTAATGACTAAATCAAACTTTTCTGCTTTAAAAAAATCGAGTCCTTGTTTGCCACTTTCGGCGACTTTGACCAAATAACCCGCGTCGGTTAAGCAAATTTGAATGAGTGCGCGGGTGATATTTTCATCATCAATGACTAATATATTTTTCATAAAATTGTTCTGTAAAAAGTGATGATAAGTGGCGAGAAAGTTAAGGTTTCGCCATGTCGTTCCAAATTTTTATGCGTTAGATTCCTTTGGAATTAGCGATACTTTTAGCCACTGCCATTTTTAATTCTTGCAGTGAAAAAGGTTTATTTAGAACACAACTAATCCCCAAAATTTCAGCAGGACTGCCGTTCACATCCGACGAGACTAAAAATAAATTCCCCGACATTCCAATAATTGGCGTATTGGGTTTTTCTTCTAAAATCTCAAAAATGAGTTCAATGCCATCTTTGCCAGGCATCATAATGTCAGTGATGACTAAATCGATTTGTTGTTCTTTAAAAATACGAATGGCATCAATGCCATCGATGGCACAAATTACCTCATGCTCATCTTGCTCAAGCATTTTTTTGAGCATTTCACTCATCAACGGTTCATCATCAACAATTAAAATTCGTTTTTGTTCAAAGGCTTGAGGGAGATGTTGTAATCTCCATTCATCAATAATTTCAATGAGTTTTAACGGACTAAATGGTTTGGTGACATATTTATCTGCTCCCATTGCAAAGCCATAATTTTTATCTCTTGTGTGTGATCTGGCAGATAAAATTACCACAAAGCAGTCTTTAAAGGATGAGGTTTTGACGAATTCGCACACCGCGTAACCATCAATCTCACCAGGCATCATAACGTCTAAAAAAACGATGTTAGGTCTTTCGGTGCGAATGAGATTAAGTGCTTCAGAACCATTTTTCGCATTCAATACGTCACAATTTGGAATTCGACTAAACGAAAGCGTTAGCATATCCCGAAGTTGTTGATTGTCATCGACAATTAAAATTTTTATTTTGCTTGCGTGCATAGTTTTAGAGTTGGTGTTTGATGACGTATTGCACAATTTCGCTTGTTGTTTGCATCCCCATTTTCTCCATTACGCGAGAACGAAATGTGCTTGCCGTTTTAACGCTACGCGACATGTCATGAGCAATGTCTGTAATACGTTTTCCTTTTGCAAGTTCGATAAATACTTGGAATTCACGGCTACTGAGTTTTTTATGAGGTAGCTGCTCAGAATCAACGCTAATTTCGCACAGCAATTGCTCTGTCATTGCAGGGCTTAAATATCGCCCACCACTTGCTACTTTTCGCACTGCTTCGACTAATTGTTCAGGCGCACTATCTTTATTTAAGTAGCCACTTGCTCCGTAGCGAATCATTTGAATGGCATATTGATCTTCGGGATACATACTTAAAATGAGAATGGGGAGTTTAGAAAAATGCGCTTTCATCATTTTCAAAATATCGACGATATTTTTACCTGGCATTGAAATATCCAGTAGCACCACATCGCAAACATTCGGATTGTCAGCCAACAATTGCAATGCTTCATCCCCATTTGAGGCTTCGCTTGTGACTTGCATGTCATCAACATCAAAAATAATTTGTTTGAGACCTTGGCGAACAATGGCATGGTCGTCAACGACAAATAAGTTAATCATGGCTACAGCTCTCTGTTATGGATTTTGGAATTTTGAAAAAAATGATAGTTCCTTTGCCTTCTTCGCTAAAAATGGCGATTTCACCACAACAAAAATTAACCCGCTCGTGCATTCCTTGAATGCCATAGTGATGCGTCGCATTGATTTGCTGTTTTGTCATGCCAATGCCGTTGTCGATAATTTTTACAAGCAATGAATTTTTTAGGCTGATTAAACTGATGCTCACTTCTGTGGCTTTTGCGTGCTTTGCAATGTTATTTAAAGATTCTTGCACAATGCGAAAAACAACCGTATTGCATTTGGAATCTAAAACAGGATTTTCTTTGGGCAATTTTAACGAACAAATAATATCGCATTGTTCTTTGAATTTATTTACTTGCCATTCAATCGCGGCTAAAAGCCCTAAATGATCCAAAATACTCGGGCGCAAATCAGTAATTAAATTACGCGTTGTTTTGATAGATTTATCGACATATTCCAAAATGGTCGTCATTTTGCTCGCGCATTTAGCTGGAAGCGTGTCTTGTAATTGTTTGGCGAGCCAAAATAAATCCATTTTTAACACAGTGAGCGTACTGCCTAATTCATCGTGAATTTCTTGGGCAATGCGTGTTCTTTCGTTTTCTCTAATTTCTTCTGCATGGTTAGATAAAAAGCGAAATTTCTTTTCATTTTCGCTAACTGCGCGTTTTTGCTCGGAAATGTTTTGCAGTGTGAGATAGGTTACTATTCCAATGTTGTCTTGCAAGGTGACGTTGGAAATTAAAACATCAACGGTTTTGTTCGTTGTACAAATAATTTTTCCTTCTGTTGTGAAATGTTCTTTTTTCGAACATTTCGGCATCACAAATTCAAAAGATTCTTCATGAAACAACTCAAAAATAGATTTGCCTTGCACGTTGTAAATGTTTGAGGTTTCCCAAAGCGTGCCACTTGCCCGATTCGCTCGTTCAATCTTGCTATTTCTAATGATAAGAATCGCTAACGGCGATTTTTCAAAGAGGGCTTGATAATGTTTCATATATCATTTTGGGTTTATTTTTTCGATTTTTGTTGTAAATATCGGTGAATTCATCAACGGCGAAAAGCTGCATTTCCTCCAGCTTCAATGTGAATTATTAGATTTTTCTCTATTTCCAAGGAGAAGCAAGCACCAAAATGGGGTTTAGTGCGTTGCAGATTAAAAAATCAATTTCTATTTGAAACTATCGGAAATGCCACATGAACAGTATCGCGCTTAATTATCGTAACAGTACATCAGACAATGTCTGATTTTTTTGTAGGACAAAAAGTTATTTTTGTAGGAGTTATCCTACAGGCTGCTTCATGTTTTCTTACAAAATTATCAGACAACGTCTGATTTTTACCTTAGTGAATATAAGGTAAATTGCTACTTATCAATTTTGAAAGGTAAGTAATACAATTATCCATGGTAGCCGAAGAAAATAACACTGAATACGTTTTAACACCACACGATTTAATCGTTTCAAAAACGGATTTGAAAGGGATTATTACGTTTGTGAATGATGATTTAACACGCATTTCGGGATATTCAAAAGACGAGTTAATCGGCAAACCACATAACATTTTTCGCCATAGCGATATGCCAAAAGAAGCGTTTGCCGATATGTGGCAAACCATCAAAATGGGTCACAGTTGGAGTGGATTGGTTAAAAATAAAACCAAAAGTGGTGGTTTTTATTGGGTGAGAGCGCATATCACGGCTATTTATGAAGGCAACAAAATCGTCGGTTATATGTCGGTTCGCCGTAAACCTAAACCTGAAAATATCGTTTTTATTACGGATGTTTATAGAGACATTATCAATGGAAAATTTAAAGGCAAAATCAAACGCGGCTTGTTAATTCAAGGTAATTTTTTTCAAAAAGCGTTAAACGCTTTTAAAAATACCACGCTGACAAGTAAATTTATCGCCTTTAGTTTGTTTTCGGCTTTGAGTTTGGTT
>JAQTXN010000135.1 GCA_028688755.1 Methylococcales bacterium
AAATAAATCGACCAATTCCCCCGTCATCGTCAAAGCGTGAATTTGATTTTTATCGCGAGGCAAATTTTCCAAAATGGTTTGCACCGCATGTTCCAACTTATCAAGCCCTTGCCACAATGGACACGGTTCTTGTTGCACAACGATAATTTTATTTTGATAAACAACCGCAACTTTAACGTGTGCGCCGCCGATGTCCCAGCCGATAAAATAAGTCATGAATAGCGTTGACGGTTACGATTTGCCCAAAAATTCGTCGCTAATTCATGCGCGGCTTCTTTCGTTTCAGCTTTACCTAATAGTTTTAACGCGACGGCGGCTGTGCCGATGACGCTCCTTTGTGCAAATTCATCGTCAATGTCGGCACGCCAAAGTTGTGCAAGTTGCTGCGGGTCTAAATTTTCGGCTTTAACGTGACGATGGGTAAATAAGGCATCCCAATTTTCATCACTAAGTTCGCCGTTATGAACGCTTTGCACCAAGCATTCTACGTCTGGATTTCGCTCAGTTTCGCCGCCTTCCCCTTTTAAAACTGCCATGTGTGGCTGATTTAAAAGCATTGCCGCGTGTTGATGCACGGCTCGATAACTGGGGTGAAAAATACCTTGAATGCTGTAAGGCGCATCAAAAGGATTCAGTAATCGAACCAACGTATGAACAGGCGAGCGCAGCCCTAAAATGGGACGTAATTGAATAATGTCGTGCAATTTTGGGCAAAAATGTTCGAGCGATAAATAACTAAATTTTTGCGTTCGTAATTGTTGTTGCGCTTCTTCAATCGAAATGGCAGCTTCTAATCCTAAATGATGCAACACGTTTTCGGTATAAATTCGGTCAGGCGAATGTCCTTCTGCGCCGTGCATAAAAACCGTGATGTCATTTTCGACAAGTAATAACGCGGCTAATAAAAACCAAGGCAAATGGCGGCGTTTTCCTGCATACGACGACCAATCTAAATCCACCTGAACGTCATGCGAAAATTTAAAAAACTCGCGTCCCGCTTGGGCAAAACCCGCTAATTCTTCAGGTGTTTCTTCCTTGACACGCATCAGCATTAAAAATGCCCCTAATTGAATCGGCAACACTTCATCAGCCAAAATCATTTTCATGGCGCGATAGGCTTCGTCTTGTGTCAAAGGACGTGAGCCTTTTTTGCCTTTGCCTAAAATACGGACGATTTCCGCAAAAGGATGTTCCGCTTCGGGCGTGTGTTCGTGGTGCGTAAAAGTCATAATAAAATTCTCAAATAGTGGTCAAGCAATAAAGTAGTTTTGTTGTCGTTTGTCACGCATCAAAACCAATTGGGTAGATTTTATCATTTCTCTAGTCATCGACTTACCCATTTACCCACTTCATCAATACCACATAATCCGTTTTGCCCGTAGCCATCACGGGAATGGCATCGATAAATAAAATCTTTTTCGGTAAATTTATCGCTGCCACACCTTCGGCACTTTTCGCTAATGTTTGTAAGGTTGCGTCTTTTTGGGTAGTAATCAAAATGATTTGCTCACCTTTTTTCGTATCAGGCAAACTGATAACCGCATGATGCGCTTTTTCCCATGCTTGCATTGCCAATTGTTCAACAAAGGTGAGTGACACCATTTCGCCACCAATTTTGGCAAACCGTTTGCAACGTCCACGAATATGTAAAAATCCCTCCTCATCAACGTGAACAATATCGCCTGTATCATGCCAACCCACACCATAAATTGATTCAGTCGGTTTGAGTTCGCCCTGTTTATCCGCTTGCAAATAACCGAGCATCACATTCGCGCCTTTAACGTGCAAACGTCCGCCTTCGTCAATGCCTTCCACTGGTTCTAAGCGGTATTCGATATGCGGTAATAATCGCCCTACTGTTCCCGCTTTGTAATCCATCGGCGTATTGACGGCGATAACAGGTGCAGTTTCCGTCACACCGTAACCTTCTAAAATCCGAATTCCAAATTTGTCTGCCCATAAAGTGCGCGTTGCATCGTGTAATTTTTCTGCGCCTGCGACAACGTAACGCAATTTATGAAAATCGTACGGATGCGCTTTTTTTCCATACGCAGCAAAAAATGTATTGGTACCAAACATAAGCGTGGCATTTGTTTCGTAAGCCATTTCGGGAATAATCGAAAAATGCAACGGGGTGGGATAAAAAAACGTTTTCATGCCGTTCAAAACTGGTAACAACGTGCCAACCGTAAAACCAAACGAATGAAACATTGGCAAGAAATTCAAAATCACGTCTTGCGGATTAAAATCGATTCGCGCAGAAATTTGTTGATGATTTGACAAAATGTTGGTGTGCGATAAAACCACACCTTTTGGCGTTCCTTCCGAACCTGAGGTAAATAAAATGACCGCTGGCGAATCAGGATTTACGTCATTTTTATGCCAGAAATGTGCAGTTTTGCTTTGCCACGCGCCACGCAATTTATCTGCTGTTGAAATGGTTTGCGCTAAATCTTCCAAATACACGACATTCACTTTTTCGCTTAACGCGGCAATATCGTTTTCTAAATGCGCGAGTTCGATAAATTTGCGCGAACTTAAAACGGTTTGAATTTGCGCGGTTTGACACGCCGAAATCATGCCTGCTGCGCCCGTTGAAAAATTGAGCATGGCAGGCACACGCTCACCGTATTGCAATCCCAAAAGCACAAACAACGTTTTGGTCGAATTCGGCAACATCACGCCAACATTTTCATTTTTTGCTGTGATTTTTTTCAGCGCATTCCCAATAATTAACGAGCGCGTAATGAGCGCATCATAAGAAATCGGCGAACGCTCTAAATCCTCTGCAACAATGTGTTTGCCGCCATGAATGTCTCGGGCGTTGAGCAAACTCGAAAAAATAGTTTGTCTTGTGCCACTGGCTGCAAACTGCATTTCCGCCATCAAATCCGCCAAAATATGACCACTGGATTTACGGCGATTTTTTCCCGTTAATTCTTTGCGAGCATGAATATGTGTCGGCGGCAAAATCGTGAGCGTAATTTTTGGAAACCAGTGCAAACGTACAATGCCGCGCAATTTTGAGAATGGCGTGTATTTCGCGCCTGTGATTTGAATCGGCAAAATCATGGCATCTGATTTGTCGGCAACCATGCCCGTACCGTCGTAAATTTTCATCAACGAACCTGTTGTCGTAATGCGCCCTTCGGGGAAAATCAATGTTTTCGTATCGTTTTGCAAATGATGAATTAAGTCTTTGAGCGACATCGGATGCGTTGGATCAACAGGAAAAAATGTCGCTACATTTAAAAATGGTTTCATGTACCACTGCTTTGCAATATGCGTGTTAATCGCAAAGGTAATTTCGTCTGGCAAAAAGGCGGCAAGCAGCGGTGGATCTAAAAATGAACAATGATTCGCCACAATTAACACGCGATTTCCCGCATTGTAATAATTTTCTAAGCCGACAACTTCGACGCGGTAGAGTAATTTTAAAAGAGAGCGCAAGAACGTTTTTAGCATTTTGGTGTTGATGATGGTAAGTTTGAAAACAATAAGGCAAATTGTTTCACGCAGCGGATTAAACTAGCAAGTACAAACTGTTGGACAGTATTTTTACTTTCGATAGTGTTAATCAACGTGTATTTGAAAAATGTTGTTAAACTAAACGGTCTAGTTTATCCTCTGCCATCCGTTCATTTCTTTTAGCTGCCTTCGCCTTCATGATGCACAAATTTTTCAATTTTCCTATTCGCTTCAACGCGGTTGTTTTAATGATTAGCTTAGCGTTAATGAGTTGCAGCAAATCAAATGATGCACCGTCATCTGCTGCGCCTGCACAAACAATCCAAAGCGTTAAAATCGCGCTGCCGTTAGTGCAAGAAATTACTGAATCCGATGAATATACAGGTCACATTGAAGCAGTGAATAGTGTCGAAATTCGAGCGCGAGTGAGCGGCTATTTAGAAAAAGTGAATTTTGCCGCAGGCAGTAAAGTGAAAAAAGGCGATTTGCTGTTTTTAATCGACCCAAAACCGTTTCAAGCGCAACTCAATTATGCAAATGCCGAATTAGAACGAGCAAAATCGAAACATGAATTAGCCAAAAATGATTTTCAACGCGCTGAAAATTTACTTGCCGCCAAAGCGATTTCCACCGAAGAACACGACGCGCGAAGTAAAGCATTACGCGAAACACAAGCAGCCATGACTTCTGCCGAAGCAAATGTCTATTCGGCAAAATTAAACCTCGATTACACGCAAATTAAAGCTCCAATTAGCGGACGTATTAGTCGTGAATTAGTGACGGTCGGTAATTTGGTCAATCCAAACGGCGGTAATTCGACGCTTTTAACAACGATTGTTTCGACGAATCCTGTTTATGTTTATGTTGATGCCGATGAAAAATCAATTTTGAAATATCGCAGACATTCACAACAAGCGGATTTAAACGGAATGCCTGTTGACTTAGCGATTGCTGACGAATCTACTTTTTCGCATCACGGCAAAATTGATTACCTCGCGCCAAACGAAGACCGTGCTTCGGGAACGGTTACGTTGCGAGGTGTTTTTGAAAATTCGGATGAATTATTAAGTGCAGGTTTTTTTGCCAAAATGCGTGTTCAAGGTGCGACCTCTTCGGCAATGTTATTGCCTGAAAGCGTGATTGCGTTTGACCAATCACAACGCTTTGTTTGGGTCGTAAATACTGACAATAAAATCGAATATCGCAAAGTTACTTTAGGACAAGCACACGGCAATTTTCGTGTAATCAAAGATGGTTTAACGCAGCAAGATTTTGTCGTGATTGAAGGCGGGCAGCGTTTGAAAGTTGGCGCAAATGTGAATGCTGAAAAAGTGACCTTGCCACAACCCACGGAAGGGAAAAACTCGTGAATCGTTTAACGTATTTTTTTATTGACCGTCCCATTTTCGCTTCGGTTTTATCGATTCTGATTGTGTTAGTTGGTAGTTTGGCGTTAATCGGTTTGCCCATTACGCAATATCCTGAAATCGCACCACCAACGGTCGTGGTGTCAACGGCTTACCCTGGTGCAAATGCACAAGTCGTTGCAGACAGCGTTACCGCGCCAATTGAACAAGAAGTGAATGGTGTCGAAGATATGCTGTATATGTCTTCACAATCAACCAACAGCGGCACGATGGCTCTGACCATTACGTTTAAATCGGGGACAAATCTTGATAAAGCGCAAGTGTTAGTGCAAAACCGCGTTGCGCTCGCTGAACCGAAATTACCCGAAGAAGTTCGAAAACAAGGAATTAGCGTCAAAAAACGTAGTCCTGATTTAAGCATGGTGGTGAATTTGGTTTCACCCAATAATCGTTATGACAGCGTTTATTTAAGTAATTATGCCTCGTTGCAAATTCGTGACACCTTGTCGCGTGTTTCGGGTGTAGGCGAAATTATGTTGTTTGGCGGACGCGATTACAGTATGCGTTTGTGGCTGAATCCACAAAAAATTGCCTCTCTAAATTTAACGGCGAGTGAAGTCGTCAACGCCGTGCGAGAACAAAACGTGCAAGTTGCCGCTGGTGTTGTGGGTCAACAACCTACGCAAGAAAGTAACGCATTTCAGTACACAGTTAGCACGTTAGGGCGTTTAAAACAGCCTGAACAATTTGGCGAAATCGTCATCAAACAAGATGCAGACGGAAAAATTACCCGTTTAAAAGATGTGGCGCGAATTGAACTCGGCGCAAAAGATTACAACTCAGATTTGTTTCTTGATGGCAATCCGACCGTTGGCTTGGCAATTTTTCAATTACCAGGTTCAAACGCGCTCGAAACCAAAAAAGCAGTGGTTCAAGCAATGGAAAAGCTCAAAGAGCGTTTTCCTGAAGATATGGATTATTTATTGGTTTATGACACGGTTGTTTTTATCCAGCAATCGATTGATGCTGTGGTGCATACGTTGTTTGAAGCTCTTGCATTAGTTGTGTTAGTGGTAGTGATTTTCTTGCAAAATTGGCGAGCTACGATTATTCCGTTACTTGCCGTGCCTGTATCGTTAATCGGTACGTTTGCGGTGATGTCTGGCTTAGGTTTGACGCTTAATACGTTGTCATTATTTGGTTTGGTGTTAGCAATTGGGATTGTGGTTGATGATGCAATTGTCGTAGTGGAAAACGTCGAACGGCATATCGCCGAAGGCATGACGGCACGCGCTGCAACACGCAAAGCCATGAGTGAAGTCATGAGTCCCATTATCGCTACGGCGTTAGTTTTGGTAGCAGTATTTATTCCGACCGCTTTTATCACAGGTGTTTCAGGCGCATTTTATAAACAATTCGCGCTCACAATTAGTGTTGCAACAGTGATTTCAGCGTTTAATTCATTGACGTTAAGCCCCGCGTTATGTGCATTATTACTTGATAGAGCGCATCACAATCCTGATTTATTTACCCGCATGATGGATAAATTATTGGGTTGGTTTTTCAGACGTTTCAATTATTTTTTCGATAATTTTAGTAATCAATACAGCCGTTTAATCGCACGATTGATTCGCATGAGTGCGGTCGTTTTAGTGTTATATGTAGGCTTAAATGGTTTGAATTATTTTGCCTTTAACACCGTACCAATGGGCTTTATTCCGCAACAAGACCAAGGCTATTTGATTTTAAATGTGCAGTTACCTGATGCCGCTTCGCTTGCTCGCACCGAAGAAATTGTGCATAAAGCCAGCCGAGTTACACAAGAAACTGAAGGCGTTAAACACGTTAATGCTTACGCAGGTTTTTCAATTTTGTCAGGTTCTACGCAATCCAACGTTGCTACGATGTTTGCGCGTTTGGACAGTTTTGAAAACCGTGCTAGTAACAAAAAACTCTATGCCGATGAAATCATTAAAAATCTAAGTCAACGGTTGTCGAAAATTGAAGGCGCACAAATTAATGTTT
>JAQTXN010000012.1 GCA_028688755.1 Methylococcales bacterium
GTTTGCCAAAATTACCTGAACCATCCCAATAGCGCGGTGCAAAAGCTGTTTTGACTAATTCTTGATACGTCGTTGTTAATCCTTTTCCAGAAGTATCTCGTAAATTTGCAAGTACACTATCTTGTTCATGAATTTCTTGAGCAGATAACGGTTTGCGAGGCAGTAATTTACGTCCAACATCGGGGAAAAGGCGTTTTAAACAAGACATTTCAACCTCGTTTAAAACAGGGCCGACTGCTTGCGAGGCGAGCGATGCGTTTTCTAAACTGATTTTTTGTTTTAGCGTTTTACCATTTTCTTGTGTTACCCAAATTGCCGCTTGTTTATCCCGCAAGCCAAAAGGTGACACGCCATTGAAAATGTTATTGGCACGTCCGTCCCAGAAATTACGGAAATTAAACGCTGCGTTAATCACGCTTGGTGCTTGGCGATTAGTCACTTGGCGCGTATTCAACGTGCCTGCATGAAAAATACCATCTTTTAGTGACGCGCAAGTATCCACATCACTGTCTGCTTTATTTTCACCATTTACGCGGCGTGAAAATACGCCAGCTGAACCAACTACCTCATCTGTGTTAAATAACACGGTAGAATTTTTATCATGTGGATCAGATAATTGATGAAAAGGAAAATCGTCTGTTTTTAAGATGTAATTGGTACCGCCATTTTCATTTGATGCGGTTTTCTCAAATGTTTTCCCTGTCGTTTGTTGATGTAATGTGCCAGGGGATAACGTATTTTGCGTGCGAGCATCCGCACCTGCGTGAAAATGACATGATGCACAAGCCACTGAGCCATCACTGCTTACGGCGGTATCCCAAAATAACGCTTTTCCGAGTTGAATTGCCGCATTTTTATCAATAACAATCGGTGAATTTCCGTCAAGTAATCCTGGAGTTGGGGGTACAGAAATGCCTTGTAAAGATTGTGCAGTATCGCCGTGTGCGTTGACCTCGCTAGTCCATAACAACGAGATAAAAAAGGAAAAGGCAAAAACGCCCACATAATTTTTGTTCATAATCTAAGACCTACGGCAATTATTTTGTTTTTTTGCAGAAAAAATCCGCTGCAATGATGAAGAAATTGCAAGCGGATTTTCTAAAAAAATTATTTTACTGAAACGCTAACTTTAACGCTTTCTTTAAGAGCTTTACCATCTGCACCTGTCGCTGCAACATAGTTTGCATCTGGATTAAAACCACCCACAACAAACATATAAACCCCGTCACTAGGTGCTTTGAAACTAAGAAGTAATTTACCCGCCGTGCCGTCTTTTTTGCCTTTTAATAATAAATCATTCACTGAGTTTTTATCCAAATCATAACCATGAGCGATGTACTTCATGACGATATTACCAATTTCAGTATTTGTGCTTTCATCTACGGCTTTATTTTTGAAAACATTCGCATTTTGTTGGTAAAAGTGATCCACAACATATTTGTCATCGGCAGTGTCTTTAACTGGGTCACGATACCAAACGGTGGCACCTGGATGAACGCCTTTATTATCAGCAATCGCAGTGATTGTGACTGTTTGACCTTGTTTTGCTACGATAGTTCCCCATCCGCTGTTATGTGTCCAACCTGCATCACCAAAAGCAGGATCGCTCCAACCTTTTGCAGTTACTGAAAATGTGCTGCTCTTATTAACACTATCAAACGCAAAGATACTTGCAGGCGAGGTTGCCGCATTTGCAGACACAGCAGCAAAACCTAAAACAGTAGCTAAAACAGTACGGTTCATCTTAATCATGTTGATTCCTTAAAATTTGAATTAAAAAAATTATGTCACGCAAAAATGCGCTACCCCAAACCTTTACAATATCCATACCATTTAAAAAATCTTTTATTTTTATATGGTTAGGTCATTTAAATAACAATAAGTGAGCAAAAACAGGTGATATGACTCACTAAACTGTGGCAAATGACATAATTTCTGATAATCTCAAAACACGACAAGCTCAAGAAATTGCACAGACAAAGCATCGATGTGTTTATACGTTATAATTGGCACAACTTTAGTAAATGTAAATCCAACAGGAGAGTGACATGAGTAGCAATTATGATGATGTACGCCAAAACTTAATTTCAATGCTTGAAGAATTAGACGAGCGTTTAACGACAATTACCAACGATGTGCGTCACAGTGATGAAGAAATTGAAAAAGATTGGGAAGAGCAAGCCACGCAAAATGAAGATAATGAGGTGCAAGATTTTTTAGGAAATTCAGCACGAGTTGAAATTGCGGCAATAAAACAAGCAATTTCACGCATTGATTCAGGTGATTATGATGTTTGCCAAACATGTGGCGGGGCAATTAACCCAGAGCGATTAAAAGCCGTGCCATTTTCCGCGCAGTGCATTAAATGCGCGAGTTTGGCTGAAAAAGAATAACGCTTTCTTATTCGTAACCCAGCATAATAGTAGGTTATTTTTCGCGTATAATCGCGTCCATTCGTAATTTTAATCCTAACTTTTTATGACACACTGGCTCAAAGATAACCCGCAGTTACTTAGTGGTGGATTCAAAGGAATTGAAAAAGAAAGCCTGCGTATCAACGCGCAAGGCTTGATTTCACAGGCTAATCATCCATACGCTTTAGGTTCAACGCTAACGCACCCGCAAATTACCACTGATTATTCAGAAGCGTTAATTGAATTGATTACGCCGCCCTTTTCAAATATTCGTGACACGCTCAAAACGCTGCAAAACATCCATCAATTTGTCTATGACAATTTAGAGGAAGAACAATTGTTGTGTGCGAGTATGCCGTGCGGCATTGATGGTGATGAAAGTATCCGAATCGCTGAATATGGCACGTCTAATATCGGGCGGATGAAACACGTTTATCGTCACGGACTTTGGCATCGTTACGGGCGCACGATGCAGGCGATTGCAGGAATTCATTTTAATTATTCAGTACCCGATAAATTGTGGATATTTTTGCATGAGAAAAGTGGCAAATCGCAATCGTTAGCTGATTTCAAAAATGCAGCATATTTTGGTTTGATTCGTAATTTCCAACGTATTGGTTGGTTGATTTTGTATCTTTTTGGCGCATCGCCAGCGATTTGTAAGAACTTTTTTAAAAGTCGTCCAGCATTGATGGCGCAATTTGAAGAATTTGACAATGGCACGCTTTATCATCCTTATGCGACTTCATTACGAATGAGCGATATTGGTTACAAAAGCAAAAACCAAGCGAATTTGCACATTGATTACAATTCAATTGAAGGCTACGTTGAAAGTTTAAGCGCGGCAATCAGTACGCCTTATCCTGATTATGAAAAAATTGGCGTGTGTGTAAAAGGTGAATATCAACAACTCAACGCCAACATTTTGCAAATTGAAAACGAGTTTTACAGCATCATGCGTCCGAAACAAATTGCCCGTTCTGGCGAAAAGCCAACGGCGGCATTGCGACGTGGTGGCGTGGAATATGTTGAAATGCGAGCGTTAGATTTAAATCCATTTCACCCGATTGGTATAGATGAAGAGACGGCTCGATTTATTGAAGCGTTGTTGCTGACATGTTTGTTGACTAATAGTCCTGAGATTAACGCTGACGAATTGCGCGTAAATAATTCAAATCAGTTAATTGTGGCAAACCAAGGACGTAAACCGAATGTTGAACTTACTCGAAACGGTAAAACTATTACGTTGCAAAACTGGGCGCGTGAAATTTTAGATTTGATGCAACCGATTTGTGATGCCTTGGATTCTACTGAAACGAATTCGCCTTATTCGCAAAGTTTAACTTTGCAACGTGAACTCGTTGAAAATCCCGATTTAACACCGTCGGCAAAAATGCTTGCCGCTATGCGAGAAAAAGACAAACCTTTCTCCTGTTTTACGGTAAATCAGTCTGCTGAATTGGCAAAATTCTTTGCGGGGCAATCGCTGGATGAAAATACACGACAAGAATTTATAAAACTTGCCGCGCAATCACACGAAAAACAACGTGAATTAGAAGCTGCACCACAAATACCCTTTGAGGACTTTTTGCAAAATTATTTTGCAGGCAATTTAGCTTGCATTTGATGATGTATTCGTGTGGGTGTCTATAGCATACCCACACGAAGTTTTTGCATAACAGAAGTTCGTTATTTTTTGATTTTACTCAATAAGAACACCCACAATTGTTTAATCAAAGGCAATGCTAGCTCTAAGGCTTTTTGCACTAGATAAATGGGGTGGATTTTGCGCGTTAAATTGAACAGAGAATCAGCGATTTTGCCGACAGTTTCTGATTTCACATTATCACGCCATTGCAAATAGTGAATGCCCAAACCGCTCACAAATACAGGTTTATAAAGCCACATTTCAAGCAGCGAAATAATCCACATATAAACAAACGATGCGCCCATTCCCATACCCGCAAAAATCACGAGCATCGCAAACATCGGGTGAATTTTCGTTAGCCACCACGATAAAATATCCGCAATCAAAAACGCATACGGCATCCCAATTGCTACGCATTTCCAACGTGTTTTCGGCGTTTCAGCAAAACTGAAAATCAAACCAATAAACATGAAAATAAAACTGATACCAAACAAATGAATATGTGAAATGCGTGTCAATGATGAGAAAGTTGCCCCTTCATCTTGTGCGCTAAGTTTCTTCACATTTTCAAATTTTGACAAATCAGGCAAGCCGCCTGCGTCTTTGTTGTGACACATAACGCATTTCGCTTCGACGATTTTTTGAATTCCGTCGTCGATATAATCGTCTTTGTCTGCGCCGTCGCGCACCCATTGAATGATGTCAAAACGCTCTTGTTCGCTGGCGTTATCTTTCATTGAACCATTGAGTTTTGTTTCTAAAACAGTTCCCGAACGGTTGCCATAATAACTATAAACGATGTCATCGACTGATAAGCCAAATTTGCCGTCTGCCATACCGTGCGTGAATAAGATTTGAATTAGTGCAAATAAATAACCGACTGCCACGGTGCAAAGATAGCCCGTGAATAACACTTTTATCGGTGTATCATGGTCTTTTAAAGCAAGATATTTGGATTTTGTGACGGGAATATCGTCGATTTCTTCTGGTGGTGGAACGTAGACTTGATGAGACATAAAATTTCGGAAAGTGAGTTAAAAGGACAACAGCATTTTATCACCTAAAACCCACTTGTTTGCACAAGTAGATTTAAAAATTAAAATTGAAAAACAATCTCTTATTTATTTTTATCAAAAATGGAAATTTCATCGAAAACCTTATCAATGCTTTCAATTTTAGCTTTTGTAGCTTTTTGGCAAGGTGTTGCATTTTATTTGCACAGTGCGTTATTACCTACGCCATTAACTGTTACACAGAGCTTTTTGACACATTGTCAGTCTGGGGAATTGCCGCATCATTTAGGCATTACGTTAATGCGTCTAATTGTGAGTTTTTCGATTTCGATGTTGCTGGGTTGTGTGCTTGGCATCGCGCTTGGACTGAGTGAAAAATTTAATGCTTTTTTTGACAATTGGCTGGTGATTTTTCTAAATGTTCCTGCGTTAGTGACTATCATTTTATGTTACGTCTGGTTTGGTTTGAATGAATCGGCAGCGATTTTAGCTGTCGTGCTAAACAAAGTACCTAATGTGATTGTGACTTTGCGCGAAGGCACAAGGGCGTTAGATAAAAACTTACAGGGAATGGCGAAATGTTACGGTTTTTCTCGCCTTAAAACGCTACAACACGTCGTTTTACCGCAATTGCATCCCTTTTTAATGAGTGCGACGCGCTCAGGTTTAGCGTTGATTTGGAAAATTATTTTGATGGTTGAATTACTTGGACGCAGCGATGGGATGGGCTATCAGTTGCATTTGTTTTTTCAGTGGTTTGATATTGCGAGCATTTTAGCGTACACGGTCGCGTTTGTTGGCGTGATTCAACTGCTGGAATTTTTGGTATTAAAACCGCTTGATAATGTGGCGTTGCGTTGGCGATAATTTTTCAGTGGGCAATAAAAAGCCCGCTTTAAAGCGGGCTAACTTGAGCGTTTATTATTTTTATTATCTTGTCGTTCTAAGCTATTTACTCAGCGACGTGACTCAAGGAAAGAATTTCTAAACTATTTATTATTGTTATTTTTAGCTTTATTCAAGCTACCTACCTAATTGCTTTTGTTGAAAGCAGGCGCATTTTAGCTATCAAATTCGATTGTGTCCATATTAAAAACAAATTGTTTCCAAAAAAACTAACTTAATGAAAGAAAGGCTAATAAATACAATTTATTAGCATCGAAAAACAAAAAAAATGCAGGCATAGTTTGCCTGCATTTGCGTCATCATTGCGTTAAATTACGCTAAAACCAAATTTTTCAAATAGGTTAAAAAGTCTTCGCGTAATTCTTCGTGGACTAAGGCTTCTTCCACTGTGGCTTGCAAATATCCTAATTTCGAGCCGCAATCGTAGCGTTTGCCTTCAAATTCATAAGCAAACACATTTTGCTCAAGCATAAGTGCCGCAATCGCGTCAGTTAATTGATATTCGCCACCTGCACCTTTACCCGTTTCTTCGATTTTTTCAAAGATTTTTGGTGTTAAAATGTAACGTCCGACAACCGCTAAATTTGATGGCGCACGATCAGGTGAGGGTTTTTCAACAATCAAATCGACTTGCCCTAATGTTGGGGTCATTTCTTTTGTTTTAACAATCCCGTATTTGTCCGTTTCAGATGGATCAACTCGTTCAACACCTAAAATACTGCATTGATTTTTATGATATTGCGCGACCATTTGTTTTAAACAACCGTTATCACCATTACGCACCAAATCGTCGGCTAAAATCACCGCAAACGGTTCTTCACCAACGGCGCGTTTTGCACAATGCACCGCGTGTCCTAAACCTAACGCTTCGGCTTGGCGAATAAAAATAAATGAAACGTGCGGCGGCATCATGTCACGAATCATTTTTAATGTTTCGGTTTTTCCGCGAATCATCAACTCATTTTCAAGCTCATAGGCTTTGTCGAAATGGTCAACAATCGCATTTTTACTACGACCTGTGATGAAAATAATCGTATCAATTCCCGCTTCAACGGCTTCTTCTACCGCATATTGAATCAAGGGTTTATCTACAATCGGCAACATTTCTTTTGGGCTAGCTTTTGTTGCGGGTAAAAAACGTGTTCCTAAACCTGCAACGGGAAAAACTGCTTTCCTGACTTTTTGGCTCATTTTTGTTCCTCTTTTTGAAAGTTATTTTTTAACGTTTGTAGCGTGCAAACCGCATTCTTTTTTTGCGTTGTCCTCCCACCACCAACGACCAACACGCTCGTGTTGATTTGGCAAAACAGGGCGCGTGCAAGGTTCGCAACCAATGCTAGTAAAACCGTGTTGATGCAGTGGATTGTAAGGCACTTGATAGGCTTCGATATAATCCCAAACCTGTGCCGAAGTCCAATTTAACAGAGGATTAAATTTCACCAACGTATGCTCAGGCGTGGAAAATGCACCATCAATTTGTACTTCTGGAATATCTGCGCGTGTATCAACACTTTGATCTTTGCGTTGTCCCGTAATCCACGCATCAACCTTTGCCAATTTGCGGCGTAACGGTTCAACTTTGCGAATACCACAGCATTGCGAATGCCCGTCTTCGTAAAAACTAAACAAACCTTTTTCTTTTACAAAGTCGTCAAGCAATTCGTGGTTCGGGCTTAATACTTCAATTTCAATGCCATAATGTTTTCGTACTTGTTCAATAAAACGGTAGGTTTCAGGATGCAAACGCCCCGTGTCTAAGCAAAAAACGTGAATATCTTTGCGAATGTTCAACGCTAAATCAATTAACACCACGTCTTCTGCGCCGCTAAACGAAATTGCAATGTTGTCAAATTGTGCGAGAGCGGCTTTTAAAATCACACGCGGATTTTTTCCCACGAGTTCAGTTTGTAAATTTTGAATGTTCATAAACGTTTTTTTAGACCTACATCAGTTGCATTGAAGGCGAACTTTTTTGCCTTCTTTAATGGCTTTCAATAAATTATCTCTGATTGTGAGTGAAAACTGATTTGCTTCATCTTCTGTTTCGATATAAGGCTTATTGCTCAATGCTTTGATATTTAGCACTTCAATAGGTTTTCGTTGAATAAGCTCAGGTTCATAGTCAGAAGGAATCGCCTCATTTGTTGAATCTATCTTAGAATTTTCTTTGTCTTGCGCGTCAAAACCTCCAATTAAACATTCAGGAGGAATTGTAATGTTATCACTCTGTTTACAAGGATGGTCATTTGTTACGGAGGCGCGTATACACTGCCAATAGCGTTCTTTTGCTTGTGTACAATCGGTTTCAGCTAGTGCTGGCAAATTCACTAAAAACAATGCACTTAATAAGACGAATTTTTTATTCATTGTGATTTCCCAATAATAGGCTTCAATTTAGCAAAATAGTTTCGCCTTGCCACAATTGAGCGAGTGTTTCTCGTTCACGAACAACATGAATCGTTTCACCATCAACCATAATTTCAGCCACACGCGGACGCGAATTGTAATTTGAACTCATCGTGAAACCGTAAGCTCCTGACGAACGCACCGCGAGTAAATTACCAGCAGTTAATTTCAAAGCACGTTGCTTGCCTAAAAAATCGCCTGTTTCACAAACAGGTCCGACGATGTCCCACAGCATTTCAGAAGCATTACTGCCTAATTGCACGGGGATAATTTCTTGCCAAGCACTGTAAAGGGCAGGGCGGATTAAATCATTCATTGCCGCATCAACAATCGCAAAGTTTTTGTGTTCGGTCGGTTTTAAGTATTCAACGCGCGTCACTAAAATCCCCGCATTGCCCACAATTGCCCGACCTGGTTCGAGCATGATTTCTAAATCAGTCGAACCTAATCGTTCCAAAATTGCACTGATATATTCAGCTGGTTCGGGCGGCATTTCATCACGATATTGAATGCCTAAACCACCACCTAAATCTAAATGTTTCAATGTAATGCCAGCCGATTTTAATTTTTCGACTAACGCTAAAACTTTATCGAGTGCGTCTAAAAATGGTCGAGTTTCGGTGAGTTGCGAACCGATGTGGCAATCAATGCCAACTACTTCAACATTCGATAGCGCATTTGCGTGTTGATACGCAGCAAACGCATTTTCAATCGCAATGCCGAATTTATTTTCTTTCAAACCTGTTGAAATATACGGATGTGTTTTGGCATCCACGTCAGGATTAACGCGAAATGAAATGGGCGCAATTAAACCTAATTCGCCTGCGATTTGGTTAATCCGTTCAAGTTCGTCGAACACTTCGACATTAAAACAACGAATCCCTAATTTTAGAGCTTCGCGTATTTCGTCAGCGCGTTTGCCAACACCAGAAAAAACGACCTTTTTCGCATCGCCGCCTGCTTGCAGCACACGTTGCAATTCGCCAATCGACACGATGTCAAAACCCGAACCTAAACGCGCTAATACGTTTAATACGCCTAAATTTGAATTGGCTTTCACCGCGTAACAAATTAAATGCGCTTGCGAACCAAAAGCATCGTTGAATGCGTGCCAATGACGTTCTAACGTGGCACGCGAGTAGATATAACAAGGGCTACCGTATTTTTCAACGATGGTTTGAACGGGAACATTTTCAGCAAAAAGTTGGTTATCGCGGTAAGTAAAATGGTTCATAAACGAAGTGTTAATTGTTAAGGATGAGCGGTCGTTTCAGATGTTTTAGCAGGCAAAACGAGTTTGCCTGTTTGTCCACATGCAGTTAAAAACAACGCAATGACAGTGATAAACAGTATTTTTTTCATGATTCAGAAGTTGGTTTTTTAGCAGATTTGTTTCTGCGACGACGTTTTTTCTTGGTCGGTGCTACAGCGGGGTTGTCGGCTTCTTTGACAAACGCAGGTTTTTTGGCGGATTTTTTAACAGGTGGTTTAGTTGTTTTGGAATCGCTATTTTTTTGTGCAGGACGTGGCGAATTGCTCGATTTTCTCGTTATACCAACCAGTGCAAAATCAATCTTCTTTTCGTCCAAATCCACTCGCGCGACTTTGACTTTTACTGTGTCGCCCAAACGGTAACGCGTGTTACTGTGTTCGCCTTTGAGTTGGTGACTTAGCGGGTCAAAATGGAAATAGTCTTGTCCCAAACTACTGATATGCACTAAGCCTTCAACGTAAATATCGGCGAGTTCAACGAAGAATCCAAACGAAGTCACCGCAGAAATCACGCCCGAAAAATCTTCGCCAATTTTGTCCATCATGTATTCGCATTTGAGCCAACTTGTGACATCTCGTGTTGCATCGTCTGCGCGGCGTTCATTTGCCGAGCAATGCTCACCCAAAATCACCATATCAGGAATGCCGTAAGCAAAACTGTCGGCTTTTTTGCCTTGCAGAACGTGACGAATTGCACGATGCACGAGCAAATCAGGATAGCGACGAATGGGCGACGTGAAATGCGCGTAAGCCTCTAACGCTAACCCGAAATGTCCTTTTTGCTCTGCGCTATAAACAGCTTGAGACATTGAACGAAGTAAAACCGTTTGAATTAAATGCGCGTCGGGGCGGTCTTTGATGCTTTCGATTAACTTCATGAAATCAACAGGTGTTGGCTTTTCATCGCCTGTTAAACGCAAGCCCATTTCACCCAAAAAGGTTCGCAAATTAGTGAGTTTTTCTTCGCTGGGCGATTCATGAACGCGCAACAATTTGGGCATTTTTTTGCCCGTCAAAAACTTCGCCGCACAAGCGTTTGCAGAAATCATGAATTCTTCAATTAACTTGTGTGCATCGTTGCGAACGACAGGAATAATTTTGTTAATTTTGCGATTTTCGCCAAACACGATTTTGGTTTCTTGGGTGTCAAAATCCATTGCGCCCCGTTTTTCACGCGCTGTTCGCATGGTTTGGTAAAGTGCGTAAAGCTCTTGCAAATCAGGCAACAATTTTGCGTGTTTTTTGATTAAGGTTTTATCGCCATCAACAAGCATTTTTGCTACATCGTTATATGTCAAACGCGCGTGCGATTGCATAACGGCATCGTAAAATTTGGAGCGGGTAATTTCGCCGTCCGCATCAATCACCATTTCGCAAACCATACACAAACGATCAACGTGCGGATTAAGCGAACATAAACCGTTCGACAAAATTTCGGGCAACATCGGAATCACTTGTTCTGGAAAATAAACCGACGTGCTGCGTTTGTGGGCTTCATTATCAAGTTCGCTGCCAATGGTGACGTAATGCGACACGTCAGCAATGGCGACTAATAATTTCCAGCCTTTTGCGGTTTTTTTGCAATAAACCGCATCATCAAAATCTCGCGCATCTTCGCCATCAATCGTCACTAAAGGCGTAGCGCGTAAATCAACACGTCCTGCTTTTGCCGATTCTGGAACTTCTGCGGTTAATGGCGCGATTTCGGTTAATAACGCTTCTGACCAAACATTTGGCAATTCGTGAGTGCGAATCGCCATCTCAATTTCCATTCCTGGCGCAAGATGGTCGCCTAAAATTTCGCTAATTTCGCCAATCGGTTGATGCAATTTTGTGGGCTGTTGGGTAATTTGTGCGACAACGATTTGTCCTTGTTTTGCGTCGCCTTCTTTACCTTTTTCAATCAGAATCGTTTGCGAAATGTTGAGATTGTCAGGAATAACGTAAGTAAAACCGTCTTCGCTGTATAAGCGTCCGACAACTTGATGCGTGTTGCGCTCTAACACTTCAACGATTGCGCCTTCACGGCGACCTTTTCTATCAACGCCAACAACGCGAACCATTGCGCGGTCATTATGCAAAAGCAAATTCATTTCGCGCGGCGATAAATATAAATCTGCGCTGCCATCATCTGGTCGAACAAAACCAAAACCATCCACATGCCCCATGACGCGCCCGACGATTAAATCTTTGTTGTTCACTAAGCAATAACGACTACCGCGATTGAATAACAATTGCCCGTCACGTTCCATTGCTCGCAATCTGCGGCGTAGAGCTTCCATACGTTCGTCATCTTCGATGGCAAATGTCGAGGCAATTTCAAAACGCCCTAACGGTTTTCCAACTTGTTCGAGCAGTTCTAAAATCAATTCACGGCTAGGAATAGGATTTTCGTATTTTTCAGCTTCGCGCTGGGCGAAAGGATCGTTTTTGGCAGCAAAATCAGCAGGTTTTTTAGGCATTTATTCTTCAATCAATGAGGCAGTAATAATAGGGCTTAATCATACAGCGTTAAGGCGTAAGGTAAAAGGCAGGCGACTTTTTAAATCAACACTAAATTGTCACGGTGAATCAACTCTAAATCGTCAGCATAACCAAGTAGTTTTTCAAATTCGGTACTACTTTTACCCGCGATTTTTTGCGTGTCTTCAATGCCGTAATTCACCAAACCACGCGCGATTTCAATTCCATTTGAATTCAAACATGAAACGAGTTCGCCACGTTCAAATTGTCCTGTCGCCCATTTCACACCGACGGCAAGCAAACTTTTCCCGTTATTTTTGAGCATTTTTACTGCGCCATCGTCTAAAATTAATTGCCCTTTGACTTGTAATTGCCCTGCAAGCCATTGTTTTCTAGCGGCGAGTGGTTCGAGATTCGGCAAGAAATGCGTGCCGATTTCATCACCGCGCAACACAACATTTATCACGTCTTGCGTGACACCTGCGGCGATAATCGTCGCTGCACCTGAACGGGCGGCAAGTCGTGCAGCACGAACTTTGGTAGACATGCCACCGCGACCTAAACCGCTGCGGCTATCGCCTGCCATCCCTTCTAAACGATTGTCATCAACGTGAATTTCTGAAATCAAGGTTGCGTCAGGATTCACACTTGGGTCAGCGGTAAATAAGCCTTTTTGGTCAGTTAAGATAATCAACAAATCGGCTTCAACTAAATTCGCCACTAACGCAGCAAGCGTATCGTTATCGCCAAAACGAATTTCTTCCGTTGCCACGGTATCGTTTTCGTTAATCACGGGAACTACGCCAAAATTGAGCAATGTTAAAAGCGTGCTACGGGCATTTAAATAGCGTTGGCGATTCGACAAATCATCGTGCGTGAGCAGAATTTGCGAAGCGTGCAAATCGTGTTGCTGAAAATTATCGTCAAACACACGCACTAAACCCATTTGCCCAACAGCGGCAGCAGCTTGCAATTCATGCAAGGTTGTCGGGCGAGTTTTCAAACCTAAACGCCAAACACCTTCTGCGACGGAACCCGACGAAACCAAAATCACATCTACACCTTGTTTGCGTAAATTCGCCATTTGCGACACCCACGCAGCGATTGCAACTTTGTCTAAGCCTTTACCGCCTTTGGTTAAAAGTGAACTGCCAATTTTGATGACAATTCGTTTGACGTTTTTAAAATTTTCACGCTTGTTCATCTTTTGCCTTTTGCCGCTGCGCTTCTAAAAATTCCATGATGGCAAACATCAATTCTTTCGTGCCTTGCCCGTTAATCGCCGCAATTTTGAAGACTGGAGCTGTCCAATTTAGCGCGTCGATAATTTCTTGACAATGCGCGTCGAGTTCTTCATCTAAAACGCGATCGACTTTATTTAACACTAACCAACGCGGTTTGTTCGCTAAATTTTCATTCCATTTTTCAACTTCGGCGATAATTTTTTTCGCTGCTGAAATCGGTGATTCGCTACTTTCATACGGTTCAATATCGACAACATGCAGCAATAAGCCTGTACGTTCTAAATGTTTTAGAAATTGTAGCCCTAAACCCGCACCTTCTGCCGCACCTTCAATCACACCGGGAATATCAGCAATCACGAAGCTGCGTAATTCATCAATGCGAACCACGCCTAAATTTGGGTAAAGTGTGGTGAACGGATAATCGGCAACTTTTGGTGTCGCTGACGAAACTGAGCGAATTAAACTCGATTTGCCTGCATTCGGCATTCCAAGTAAGCCTACGTCCGCAATCAAGGTTAATTCTAAATTTAATAAACGGTGTTCACCCGCAGAGCCTTTACTGGCAATTTGCGGCGCACGATTGACGCTGCTTTTGAAACGGGTATTGCCCAAACCATGAAAACCGCCTTGTGCGACAAGTAAGGTTTCGCCTTCTTTGACTAATTCGCCCAAAATTTCGCCTGTTTCCGAATCTGAAACGCGCGTGCCGAGTGGTACTGAAACGAAAGCATCGTCGCCTTTTCTGCCTGTACAGTTTCGTGACATGCCGTTTTGTCCACGTTGAGCGCGATAAACCGATTGATAGCGAAAATCGACCAGCGTGTTCATGTTTTCAACGCCAACTAAATACACGCTGCCGCCGTTGCCACCATCGCCGCCGTCAGGGCCGCCTAGTGGGATAAATTTTTCACGGCGAAAACCGATTGTGCCATTTCCACCATCACCCGCTTCTACGCGCACCTGTGCTTCGTCAACAAATTTCATACTTTACTCAAATCAAACTGATAAAAACGAAAAAAGCCCCAACCATTCGGCGGAGCTTCTTCAGACATTGCCGCTTGCCATAAATGGCGAGCCTAATTACTTATGCTGCAACAATGCTAACAAATTTACGGTTGTTAGGACCTTTAACTTTGAACTCAACAACGCCATTTGCTGTAGCAAACAAGGTGTGGTCTTTGCCAATACCTACGTTTGTGCCTGGGTGAAAATGGGTGCCGCGTTGACGAACGATGATGCTACCTGCGGTAACTGTTTCGCTGCCATAACGTTTAACGCCTAAGCGTTTTGAATTGGAATCACGACCGTTGCGGGTACTACCGCCTGCCTTCTTATGAGCCATTTTTAACTCCTATGTTTATTAAGCTGAAATGCCAGTGATTTGGATTTCAGTATAGTATTGACGATGACCAGCAGTTTTCATGTGGTGTTTACGTCTTCTGAATTTCACAATTTTGATTTTTTTGTGTCTGCCTTGTGATAATACAGTCGCTGTTACTTTGCCGCCGTTAATGAATGGCAAGCCAACTTTTACATTACCTTCGTCTTCAACCATTAAAACTTTGTCAAATTCGATGCTATCGCCTTCGCCAAGTTCTAATTTTTCTACTTTTAAGTAGGTACCTTTTTCTACGCGGTATTGTTTACCGCCTGTTTCGATTACCGCATACATGCGTGAACTCCTAACTATTTAATCTGTAAATATAAACGACTGATTATATTTTTATAACCCTGTTGCGTCAATGATTAGATTGGTTTGTGTAAAGTTTGTGGTCTACTTTCGTTACTTTCCCAATTCAATTTTTTGATCGTTATCTTTGTCGGCCTCTGTAAACCACTTTAAACGTGAGCCGTTATATTCTTGTTCGCTAATTTTTGAATCGTGATTTTCATCTAATTTATCAAACACGCGCTGACCAACTTCTGTCCCAGATTCCTTTGTTGTCGAATGGGTATGTTCGCTGTAACGTTGTAAAAACTCTTCTTTTTCGATGGCGTTATCGCTATCAATATCCATCGTTTTAAAACGTTGGGCTGCAGCTTCTAAAAATTCATCTTGCGTGACGATTTTGTCGCCATTGCGGTCAAATTTTTCAATCATGTAAGTATTTTCATCCGCAAACACGAAACTACTCAATAAGCCCAATAACCAAAAACTCTTTTTCATAAAAATCCTCATCTTAAAAGTGTACTAACACCAGCAAGTTCGTTAATTTCGATATTCAAACGCATTTTTAGCGGTGTTGCTTGAATGGCAGTTAAAAGATTACTCGCTGTTTTTGTCTGAAAACCATGCGCGTAATGCTTAATAACTGCGTCAAGGAGTGCGTCTTTTTCATTCGAAGCGGGCAAATTAACTAACGCATCTTGCGATATGGCTAAAAATTTTTCGACTTGCGCGGTATTTTTCAGTCTGCCGTAATAATCGACTAATTGACTTGCAACAAGTATTTTTTCAGTCGGTGAAAGATTATTCAATTCTTGTTCAGCCGAGGTTAAAAATTTTGTTGGTGATGGCGCATACTCTGCAAGTAAAAGATTGCTTAACGCTTGATAAACAGGTGATTGCAATGACTTTTGTAATTCAAATGCCTCTGTTAAAAAACCTGCTTGCAGCGACACTTGAATGGCTTGGTAAATGACTTCATCACGTTTTGACGAATCCAATTGCGACAAAACATTCAGCGCATTTTGCCATTGATTACATTTTGCATAACTCACAACAAGCGAACCAATCGTTTCAGGTTTTAGTTGTTTTAGCAAAGGTTCAACGCTGCTTAACCATTGCGTTGCAACAGGCGTGTTATTTACATCTTGATAGGTTATTGCGACATCCGCTCGCAACTGTGCTTGTAAATCCAAATCGGTAATCGGCGTTAAAAGAGCGTTAATTTTATTGAAATAGTTATTGGCATTCGTAATGTTGCCCAGTTTGGAATAAACCACCGCTAATTTTAAAACAGCGGGGAATTGCAATTCAGGTTTTGGTAAACTCGACAGTAAATTTTCGGCTTTGACAAATAAACGATTTGTTCCATTTTCAATCGGCAAATAAACTGCTGCACTCGCAAAATAAATCGCTTGTTGTTCAACAGGCAGCTTTGCTAATCGTAATTCTAAAGCAGTCACATAATTTTCAATTAACTGAGTTTGCTTGCTTTGAATGGCGGCGCGTAATAATTCGCCAATCGCCGAAACATAAATCTCAGGCGAAATAATAAATTTGCTCAATTGCAGCGCGTTTTCGGGCAATTGACGTTCCAAAAGAATTTTGCTGTTTTGCGCTAAAAATTTATCCCACGTTATGTCATTTTGCAGAACGGCAAAAAGTTCAGGCAAATTCTCCGTTGTAGCGACCGTTTCAACTTGCGGCGCGGTCGAATCTTTTGCAACAGGCACGGCATGATTTTGTGGATTCGAGGTGTTTGGTATGCTTGCGGATTGTGATGCAGTCAGCACATTATCAACAACTGAAATTGGTGCAGCATTTGAGTTTGCTCCTCCGTTTGCAAACGCATCAGGATTTAAACCAAAACCATTTAAAACTTGCGCGGCTTGATCATGTGTTTTTTGCATGGCTTGTTGCGAGTCTAATGGCGTAGCAATCTGAGCGCTGCCTGCTTCCGTTGAATTTGAAACAGGCGTTTCTATTCGCATTGAGGTTGGTGGTGGATTATTCGATGCCGTCAAAAAATAACTGCCGATAATCGTTGCTGCGACTAATCCACCTCCCATTGCGAGTAATTTCGTGTTGAGCGGTTTTTTCTGTGGCACTTCAACGCCTAACTCTTGTAAAACTTCTTTTTCAAGTTCAGCTTTACGTTGTTTTTCGGCTTCTTCTTGCTGCTTTTTTTCTTCTTGTGCTTTGAGAATGGTTTGTGAGGCGAGTAATTTTGCTTTCATCGCTTCGCGTTCTTCCTCTTGGCGTTTTTGTGCTAAAAATGTTTGGATTTCAACACCACATTCGGCGCATTTTTCAGGCTCAATTTCGTCTTTAATTGTCATTGCATGTCCACAATTTGGACAGATTATTGATTCAGCTTTCATTTCCTCTTCAATGGGTTCTAATTCCAAATTCGTCAGCACTTTTGTCGGGCTATAAAGGCAAACCAACCCTAATTTAGACAGCACACGCTGATAATTTATTGCTTCTTGCTCTTGGGCATTTCGTCGAATACAAAAGCCACTTGGTTGCGCGAGCAATCCATCCAATTTTCCCACGGTAATTTTCAAGGCTTTTGCAGAATTGACACGGATTTCATCAGTTTCGCCCGCCCGCTCGGGATTGATGCCTTTTATAAAAATATCGAAAGTTGCCATATTTTTTAATCGTCGAGTTTAATGTCTAACAGCGAAATGTTTAGTTCAGAAAGTTTGGGTTTTACGGTTTCAACTTCGGGTTCAGGCTCAAAATCTGTCCCGACAACGTGATTACTCAAGCTAATTTTTAAACGCAAATTGTTTGGCGAATCTGAATTTGCAAGCGCGTCTTCGAGCGTGATTTTTCCCTGTTCGTAAAGACGTTGTAAGTGCGTGTCGAAAGTTTGCATACCAATTTCTTCAGATTTTTCCATCGCTTCTTTAATGCCGTGAATTTCACCTTTTAAAATCAAATCACTGACGTATTGGGTGTTGAGCAAAATTTCGATGGCTGCTGTGCGTTTGCCGTCAACAGTCGGGACAAGGCGTTGTGACACAAAGGCTTTTAAATTGAGCGACAAATCCATGAGTAATTGTGAGCGGCGTTCTTCGGGGAAAAAATTGATGATGCGATCTAAGGCTTGATTGGAATTATTCGCGTGCAAGGTGGATAAACACAAATGTCCCGTTTCAGCAAAAGCCAGCGCGTGTTCCATCGTTTCACGCGAGCGAATTTCACCGATCAAAATTACGTCGGGAGCTTGGCGCAGGGTATTTTTTAGCGCATCTTCATAACTGAGTGTATCAACGCCGACTTCGCGCTGATTCACGAGTGATTTTTTGTGCGAATGAATAAACTCAATTGGGTCTTCAATGGTAATGATGTGACCCGAGGCATTGCTATTTCGGTAATCAATTAACGCCGCAAGCGAGGTGGATTTACCTGAACCTGTGCCGCCAATAAACAAAATTAGCCCACGTTTTTCCATAATCGTTTTTTTCAAAATCGGCGGCAAACCGAGCGAGTCAAAACTAGGAATATCTAATTTAATGTTGCGAATTACCAGCGAATAACTGTTGCGTTGACGAAAAATGTTGACCCGAAAACGTCCGATACCACGTTCTGAAATCGCTAGGTTTAATTCAGGTTGATGTTCAAATTCTTCGATTTGTTTTTCGGTCATCAAACTGTGGGCAATTTCTTTCAATCGTGGCGGCATAAGTTTGACGTTTTCAAGCGGTTTTAAAACACCTTGAAACTTTGCCGCAGGTGGCGCACCAACGGTCAGATACAAATCTGAACCGTCGTTTTGAGACAAAATACGCAAATAATCTTTGAATTCCATTTTTAAACAACTCTGTCTGGTAACGGCAAGTCTGTAAAATATGCCGCTAAATTTGCCAATACTTTTTCACCCATTGCGGTGCGTGTTTCCAGCGTTGCACTGCCTAAATGTGGCAATAATTGCACGTTCTCAAGTTCTAAAAAGCCTTCGTGCAAATTGGGTTCGTTTTCATAAACATCCAAACCTGCACCTGCAATTTGTTTCGTTTTCAGTGCATCGATTAACGCTTGACTGTTCACCACATCACCGCGAGCTGTATTGATTAAATGCGCGGTTGGTTTCATAAATTTTAACGTTTTCGCGTTGATTAAATGTTTTGTACTTGCGCCAGCAGGACAATGCAATGAAACAAAATCAGATTGCGATAACAATTCTTCGAGCATGTCGCAACGCCGCGCTTTTAAATCTTGTGTCACATATTCGTCGGCTTCGCGGGGACTGAAATAAATGATGTTCATATCAAAACCGTGATGGGCTTTGCGTGCCATTGCTTGTCCGATGCGACCAAAACCAATCAAACCGAGCGTTGCTCCCGTAACATTTGAACTGAGCATACTGGTCGGACACCAGCCTTGCCATTTTTTTGCTCGAACTAAACGGTCGCCTTCTGCGCCACGACGTGCTGTCATTAAAAGCAATGTCATCGCAATATCGGCGGTACTTTGCGTTAAAACATTCGGTGTGTTGGTGACGATTAAATTGTTAGCTTTTGCGGCATCAATGTCGATATGGTTATAACCCACACCAAAATTCGCCAAAATTTTGCAGCGTTTATTTGGGGCATTCAAAACATCAGCAGGAAACGAATCGCAAACGGTAGGGCAAACCGCATCGTAATTTTGCAATGCGCTTTTGAATTCTTCTGCGCTCAAAGGTCGGTCTGTTTCGTTTAAGGTTACGTCGTATAAATCACGCAATTTTGCTTCAACAGATTCCGTCCAGCGACGAGTAATAAAAACTTTCGGTTTGCTCATTTTTTCACTCCACAAAAGGGTTGCAACGTTGGAATTACAGATTGTGCGATAATAACGCAACATTTGCTTTTTTCAGTCATTTTTAATTCTATGCCTTTACGTTATATCGAAAAAATTTTACGCGCGTCAGTTTATGACGTTGCCATCGAAACCCCGTTAGATTTTGCTAAAACACTTTCCCAACGTACCCAAAACCAAGTTTTCTTGAAACGCGAAGATTTGCAATCGGTTTTTTCGTTCAAATTGCGTGGCGCGTACAACAAAATGGCGTTACTTAGCGATGAGCAAAAAAAATGTGGTGTCATTGCCGCCTCAGCAGGCAACCATGCTCAAGGCGTGGCCTTATCAGCACAAAAGTTGGGCATTAACGCTTTAATTGTGATGCCAACCACAACCCCCGAAATTAAAAGCCAATCCGTCAAATCAATGGGCGCAGAAATTGTCTTATTTGGTGATTCTTACAGCGAATCGTGTGACCACGCTTACGAATTAGCGAAACAATCAGGACGGGTTTTTATTCATCCTTATGACGATGAAGACGTGATTGCAGGGCAGGGGACGGTGGCAATGGAAATTTTGCGCCAACACACAAAAAAAATAGACGCGATTTTCGTCCCCGTTGGTGGCGGTGGCTTAATTGCAGGCGTTGCCGTTTATGCAAAATTTGTGCGTCCTGACATCAAAATCATTGGTGTTGAACCCGAAGATTCGGATTGTTTAAAACAAGCGTTAGAAAAAGGTGAACGTGTTGTTTTAGACCAAGTTGGTTTATTTGCCGATGGCGTTGCGGTGAAACAAATCGGTGAAGAAACATTTGCATTAGCCAAAGAATATGTCGATGAAGTCATTACGGTTTCAACGGATGAGATTTGTGCAGCGATTAAAGATATTTTCGATGATACACGCTCCATTGCTGAACCTGCTGGCGCGTTGGCAACGGCGGGATTGAAAAAATACGTTGAACAAAAAGCTGTGACAGGGCAAACGCTCGTTGCCATCGACAGTGGCGCGAACATGAATTTTGACCGTTTGCGCTACGTTGCAGAGAGGTCGCACGTTGGTGAACATCGAGAAATCTTGTTGGCGGTGACGATTCCAGAAGTGGCAGGGAGTTTTTTGCATTTTTGCCAACTTTTGAACGGGCGCAATATCACGGAATTTAATTACCGTTATTTCGACGATAAAAATGCACAAGTGTTTGTTGGGATTTCTAGTAGCGGTGATGTGAAAGACCGTGATTTTTTGATGATGAAGTTACAGTTAGAAGGCTTTGATGTTGTGGATATGACAGCGAATGATTTAGCTAAAGAACATATCCGCTATATGGTTGGTGGTCACGCACCGTGCGAATTGAATGAAGTCATTTACAGCGTTGAATTTCCCGAACGTCCTAGCGCGTTACTGAATTTTTTAACTGAACTTGGCGGACGCTGGAATATCAGTTTGTTTCATTATCGTAATCATGGTGCAGCGTTTGGCAAAGTGCTTATGGGTCTACAAATTCAAGCAGAGCAACAAGCCGATTTTCATGCCTGTTTAAATTCACTCGGTTTTAGTTACCACGAAGAAACCAACAATCCAGCCTATCAATTATTTTCAGGTGGCAAAACAAGCTAAATCGGCGACTTTCATCGCCGATTTTGAGCCTTGTTAAAGCGTTTTAAAATTGGCAACTGTGACAGATAGTTTTCGTGCTTGTTCTTCAAGCGATTCTGCACCCGCCGCCGCTTCTTCAACTAATGCGGCATTTTGTTGCGTGACTTCATCCATTTGAGCAATCGCGTTGTTGACTTGTGCAATCCCCGTGCTTTGCTCAACGGATGCAGCGGTAATGTCACCCATAATCGCGGTTACACCTTGCACTGCTTGGACAATTTCGTGCATGGTTTTACCCGCTTGAGCTACTAATTGACTACCACCTTGAATCTTATCGACCGAATCATCGATTAACAATTGAATTTCACCTGCCGCTGCGGCGGCACGTTGCGCTAAATTTCGCACTTCAGTTGCTACCACCGCAAAACCACGACCTTGTTCGCCAGCTCGCGCCGCTTCGACTGCTGCGTTTAACGCTAAAATGTTGGTTTGAAACGCAATGTTGTCAATCACAGAAATAATTTCAACTACTTTGCGTGACGATTCGTTAATGCTATCCATCGTTGTTACGACATCCCCCACAACAACACCACCTTGACTTGCAATTCTTTCTGCATCACGCGCTAAATCATTCGCTTGCTTTGCATTTTCGGCGTTGTGTTGCACCGTGCTGGTAAGTTCCGTCATGCTTGCGGCGGTTTCTTCTAAACTTGCGGCTTGCTTTTCAGTACGTTGCGATAAATCATTATTGCCTGCGGCGATTTCTTGCGAGGCAGTATTGATTTGTTGCGTGGAGTCTTTAATTTCATCAATTAACGCTTGTAAATTTTCAACGGTTGAATTGATACCTTCTTTTACTTTTCCAAATGTTCCAGGGTAATTGTTGGTGATAGTTTGAGTTAAATCACCTCGCGCTAATGAATTCGAAACACGCAAAACATCATTAAAACCTGTGTCGCAAGTGGTAAGCAGTTGATTCAAATCACTTAGCATATCGCGGAACATAAATTCAAAATGGTCTGCATTCGCGCGTTTAGAAAAATCACCGTTTGCACCTGCTTTAGCTAACGCTTTAATTTCATTATTGATGGTAAGTAAGGCTTGTTTAATGCTGTTCATGGTGTTGGTGATAACTACCGTTTCACCAGGTAAAACTTCCATATCAACGGAAAAGTCACCTTTTGCATATTGGCTGATGATGTCCAGAATTTGGCGGTTAATCGTAATTCGAGACTGAATTAACTCGTTCATGTCTTGCGCCATGCGGGCGTAAGTCCCACTGAATTTCGATACATCAAGTTGTTCTTTGACATTCCCCGCCGCGTGACGTTTTGCCATATCTTCTTGCGCCCCGACAAAGGCGTTAATCGCATCTTGCATCTTGCTCATTGAGCGTAACAAATCACCAATTTCATCTTCTTGAGAAACATCAATTTTTGAATTGAAGTAGCCTACCGAAATGGCATTCGCTATTTTTCGTGCTGATACGAGTGATTGCAAAATACCGCGACTAATCCAAACGGTTAAAAATGATGCCAGAAGAATGCTGACGATAAAAATTGCGAGCAAACCAGCGTCGTAACTACCAAGCAAACTTTTTGCATGTTTTTCATCTACGCCATTACGCTCAGTGGTAAGCCGCACCACTTCGTCAATTGCCACGCGATGCTGTTCATAACTCACACGCATTTTCGCCAAACTTGCCATCATGGCATCATGATTTTGCGCTTGAACACTGGGGATAAAATGCGTTTGCGCTTCGTTATAAAAATCAAGTGCAGCATTGTAAGAATGTTCAAGAAAAGGCGTTTTGATTTCAGATTCAAGCGTTTCGGTTAGCCAAAACGCATGGCGCATGTCGTATTCACCTTTTAACACCTGAAAACGATTCACTAACGCTGAAATTTCATCGGCATTGGTTGAGTGTGAAAGCTGAAATACCACCAAATACGATTCAAGAATGTATTCAGGTGGCGGCAAAATATCGGCAATTAAATCTTTGCCTTGCACAATACGTTGGTAAATCGGGCCATTAACGTTAAGCGTACTCATGGCTTTTAACGTCGCAATGCCAAACAGCGTAAAGCCAATAATTAAAACCGTTAATATCACGCCTAATCGCGCTTTGATGGTCAATTGCGTTAATTTTTTCATTTGTTTGCTTACCTAAAATATGCGGATTACAGCCAATCAGCCACCACATCGACCAGCAAAACGCTCGTTTCATCTAATCGCAACGCAAATGTTTTGCACAATGTATCGGTACTAAAATCACGATAACGCTCAGACGTGACAATGCGGTGGTTGGATTCAAAACTTAGCACTTCATAAAAATAAGGTCGCCAAGCCCAGTTAAAGCCTAATTGCTTCTTATCGGCAACCCACGCATTGTCTAAAAAATTGAAATTGGGCGTGGTTTGGTTGCCATGATTGTCGCAAACATAAAAATGTAATAGCCCGCTGTCTTTAAATAATTCGGTTGATAATTTTTCGTATGAAAAACAAGTTTGTGCGACTTCTGCTTGCAGATAGTAAATGAGTTTGCGAATGCGGTCGTTAAACTGATTTTTATAATTTTGGATTTCTAATGCACGCGCTAAAAAGGTTTCACGCAACGCATCAATTTGTGAAAAATACTTTTTTGAATCTTGAAAGTTTGCGGTAGCAGGCGAAAACAAATAGCCTTGCATATATTGTGCGCCACAGCTAAAACCGAATAAAAAATCTTCATTTGTTTCAACGCCTTCACAAACAATTTTGCAACCAGTGCGTTTGGCAAGGCGCGATAATAAATGCACCACATCCGTTTCAGCCCCACCACGCGCGGCGTTTTGAAAAAGCTGCATATCAAGTTTGATAATATCGGGCTGAATTGCCATCACACGCTCAAGCTGTGAAAAGCCTGCGCCAAAATCATCAATCGCAATTTTCAAACCGTATTTACGATACATTTCGACCGCTTTGAGTAATTTGTCTAAATCGCCTTGTGTTTCGGTAATTTCAATGATGATGCGGTTTTTGTCGATGTCGAATTCATCGAGAATTTTCAATGTGGGCAACGCGCTAAAATCTTCAATGTAATCAATCCATGCAGCAGAAATGTTAAGCGTTAAATAGCTGTTATCGTTTAATTCGCTAAAACGCTGCAAGGCTTGACGGCGTACGTTGCGATCCCATTCAATCAATTGCTTGTCGGAAATATCGGGATGTAAAAATAATTCTCCCGCTGATTTTACGTTGCCATCTAAATCGAATCGGCGAGCAAGGGCTTCGTAGCCGACAATTTGACCGTTTGCCGAACCGACAATTGGCTGAAAATAAGGGAAAAGTTGAGTGCTAATTGTCATAAAAAACCGTTGAAAATATAAGAGTGGAAGTGAATTTAAAACGCGAAGAAATCAATCATCAGCCGTAACACGCAACACTTCTTCTATGCTGGTTAAACCTTGCAACGCTTTGATAAATCCATCAAAACGCAAATCTTTAAAGCCTGTGCTGTAAGTATAATTCGAAAAATCGTCATGACTGCGTCCTTGCAAAATGTAATCACGCAAGGTGTTATCGATTTTGATAAATTCATGAATGCCGATGCGACCTTTGTAGCCTGTATTATTGCAATGTTTGCAGCCGACTGGCTTGTAAAATGTTGGCAATTCTAAGTTTCCCCAATGAAAATAATGCTGCAAAAAGGTTTTGTCCAAATCCTGTTGTGGCTTTTTGCAATGTTCACAGAGTCTTCGAATCAGTCGTTGCGCGAAAATTCCAATCAACGCAGGGGCGACAATATATGCTTCAACGTCCATGTCGATTAAACGGGTTATCGCTTGCAACGCATTATTTGTGTACACACTACTTAAAACTAAATGCCCTGTTAATGCGGCTTTGCTGGCAATTTTTGCTGTTTCTTTATCACGAATATCGCTAATCAATAAAACGTCGGGGTCTTGATTCAAAATGGTTTTTAACACACCAGCAAAATCACGACCTGCTTTTGTGTTCACGGCGACTTGATTGAAAGCGGCAACTTCATATTCAACAATTTCTTCAATAGTAATAATGTTGATGCTTGATTTGTTGATGTGATTTAACGCCGCATAAAGCGTGGTTGTTTTTCCCGCACCTGAAATGCCAGTGACTAAAATTAACCCGTTTGTTTGCGCTAAAACTTCTTTAAATCGTCGTAAGTTTTCGCCTTCAATGTGTAATTTGTCAAGATTCATCGGCACGCTTTCCTGTGCGAGTGAACCGAGTAGACGCATCACGATTTTTTCACCATGCAAAACTGGCAAAGTCGAAACGCGCATATCAATGGGTTTGACCGATGTTTGAAACGTCATTTTGCCTTCTTGTGGCATTCGACGTTCAGTGATGTTTATGTCCGCCATAATTTTATAACGTGCTGTCAGCGGCGTAGCTAAATTTACTGGCAAGCGCAACCGTTCAAACAAGATGCCATCAACACGAAAGCGAATCACGCAATCATGTTCTTTGGGTTCAATATGAATATCGGAAACATTTTCTTTTAGCGCAAGCAGTAAAATCGAATCTGCAATGTCGATAATGGGGCGTAATTCAACTAATTTTTCAGGTGACAAAAAATTGAGTTTTTTAAAATCAAACGACAAAATTAAATCGTCAATGTTATTACCCGATTGATAACGCAAGGAATACGCTGCATTTAATTCATCAGGAAAACACAGCATCAAATTGATAGGTTTACAGATAAGGCGTGATAGCGCGGATTTAATTCTTAAATCTTCGGGATGAACACAAGCAAGCGTTACGGTGTCTTCGATTTGATAAATGGGAATCGATTGATACTTTTTTGCCAATTCAAGTGGTAATAGCGCAATGACTTCGTCTTGAAATGGTGTTTTATATAAATTTACATAAGGTATGTTAATAAGATTGCCTAAAATCTCCCCTGCAACGTCACGTTCAACAAAGCCGCGATGAATCGCCATTTCTGAAAAAATAAAAGCGTTACCTTCGGCTTCTTTAGCGAGCGTTTTAATTGAATCTTCACTCATGCCTGCTTTTTTGTAAAAAACACGGCAGACTTCTTGAGTGAGTTTCACGATTTTGCCCCCACTTTTTTCAACACGGTCAGTGTTGGTTTTATCGTTTCTTGTGAGACATCAATCGTGTCTTTTTTAATTTCAGACTTTTTTGGCGTAATGCCCGCAAGTTGCATTGCTAATTCTAAATCGTAACGCCGTTTTAGCGCACTTGCAGGGTATTCATTTTCTTTTATTTGTTGTGTCAACGAGCATCCACAGCGTCCGCAATAAAGCGCGTCCACTGCACACACAAAACCGCAGGCACAACGTTGATTTTCTAACGCTTGCCCGCAGGAACTACAAAAAAGATACCCAATGGGATTTGGGTGATTGCACGCCATAAAATTTGCCGAAAGTTGAAAAATAAATGATTGGTTTATTTATCGACAGCAACTGCTAATTCATGATACCCAGCATGGTAATAAAGCAACGGTTGTCCCGTTCTTACTTCGCTTGCTTGAATTTCACCAATAACAATGTAGTGAGACCCCGCTTGGATTTTTTCAATCAATTTGCAATCAAGTGATACTAAACTTTCGCTTAAAAGCGGTGCGCCTGTCACAGAGGTATGCCAAGGATTGGTTGCAAAACGTTCTTCTTGACTAGCACCACCTGCAAATTGATTTGAAGCGGTTTGTTGCGTGGTTGTCAAAAAATTTACGGCAAAAGATTGGCTTTCTTCAATGCCTGCAACGGTTTCGGCGTTAACGTTTAAGTTGCATAAAATTTGAGCAGAATCCGCAGATAAACTGGCAAATGCCGTAACGGTCATACCTTGCAAACCGTGTGTGTTTGAATTCGTTGTAATAACACTTACGCTGCTTGCCCAATACTGTAAGGCTTCTTTAAATTCAGTTTTGGTAATCATAATTTTTCCTGATGAATTTGAAATTACAGCGCGAACAATTCACGCATTTTTTGCCCTGACTGTTCAACACGCATAAAGGCTTCGCCGACCAAGAAGGTATAAACGTCATTTGCAAGCATCAATTCAACGTCTTCACGAGTATGAATGCCACTTTCGGTAATTACTAAACGGTCGTCTGGAATCGTATCTTTTAACGTTAATGTCGTTTGCAAATTGGTTTCAAAAGTTCGCAAATTACGGTTGTTAATGCCAATCAATTTTGTGTCGAGTGTTAACGCACGTTGCAATTCGTCTGCGTCATGAACTTCCACTAAAACGTCCATGCCAAGCGAAGTGGCAACGTCTGATAATTCGTGCAATTTTGCATCATCCAGCGCGGCAACAATGAGTAAAATACAATCTGCACCTAGCGTGCGTGCCTCATGGATTTGATACGCATCAATCATGAAATCTTTACGCAAAACGGGCAACGGACATCTGTCGTGAACCATTTGTAAATAGGCTTCAGAGCCTTGGAAAAATTCTTTATCTGTCAAAATCGATAAACACGCTGCGCCGTTCATGGCGTAATCTTGCGCGATGGTAACAGGTTGAAAGTTTTCACGAATCACACCTTGGCTAGGCGAGGCTTTTTTAATTTCAGCAATAATAGCGGGCTGTTTTAACCCTGCTTTGCGTTGCAACGCGGCGTAAAAACCACGCGGTTTTTCTGCACCGCTGGCAATTTCTTGTAGCATTTCAAGCGGTGTTTGCACGCGGCGACGCGCTACTTCTTCTTCTTTTTTTGCAAGGATAGTTTTTAAAATATCAGGGGTATTCGTCATAAAAAATTACTGTAAAAGTTAAAAAATAGGGTGATTTTTGGATTGTGGTTTATTTAATAATTAAGTTAGGCGCATGAAATTTGTTTATAAGTTTGATAATAGTCGCTGCAAATTTTATTTGAGCTAAACATATTTTTCCGTTCAAAACCTGCTTGTGCATAGCTATCTCGCAAGGCTTCATTTTGATAGAGTTTTAAACTTGCTTCTGCCAATTCATTTTCGTCAAGTGGATTGATTAAAAGACCGTAATTATTATTTCCTAAAATATCAGGGATTCCACCGACATTTGCGGCAATGACAGGTTTTTTAAATTGAAAGGCTTCTAAAATTGCCGAGCCTAAGCCTTCTTCTTTTGATGGATAAATAAAAATATCAAACAGCGCGAAATAATCAGCGATATTTTCTTTAAACCCTTCAAAAATAACGTTAGTTAAATTCAAGTCAGCAGCTAATTTTTTTAGTTTTGCTTCATCTTTGCCAATCCCTAGCATCATAAAAACCATGTTTTCATGTTCGCGCAATTGATTTGCGGCTTTTAAAATTAACGACTGATTTTTAATCTCGTCATCCAATGCACCAACGTGACCAATAACAAATTTCCCTGCAAATTCTTTTTTTAACTGCGCTACATTGTCTGGATTTGCAACCAATTCACGCGCAATGTCAGGAATAATTTTGTGACGTTGATTCGGACAAAATTCACGCATCACCAAATCAATTTTTTGTGAAATCGACACAATTTGCGCGGCTTTTTTATACGCGAACTTCGTCAGCCATTTTTCGCGTGGTTTGTTTAAAACACGTCGCGTTACTAAATACGGTCTTTGAAATAACAAATTTGCTGCTAACGCTAAATAAATACTTCGTCCTTCATGAACATGAAGCAAATCAAAAGATTTTAACTTTGCGATATTGAGCAAAAACGGTTTGCGAATTGCAATGACAGGAATGTTCGATTTTATCGCTTGTGCTTCAAGCAAACTGTTTTTGCGGCAAATCAATGTTTGTTCAATGTCAAAATGTTGCAAACCTTCAATAATGGCAAGTGTTTGATTTTCGCCGCCTCGCAGACCTTTTGCTAAATTGATATGAGCAATTTTCAACGACATTTGTTTTGTAATTCGAGCAATTTTAGATATTTGTAATAAACGCTTTCTGCGCTGGAAATAGCGAGCATTAAACCGTATTGCCCGTCTAAAAAAGCGGCTTTCACAAAATAGGTTTGAATGAATTTCCACAACGCACGAAAAATCGCTTTTGATAACGAGCCTTTTACGCCACGAGCGGCTAATTTTTGCGCTTGGAGCGTTGAATAACTATTCACTTTTTCTAAAACTTCGTTCAAATCTTTGTATGATTCGTGCAAAATTGGCGCAGATAATTTACCGATTTTGCCTTCGACAATCACCCGTTCATGAATTACGTCATCCGTAAAATGCCCGATTTCACGACGAAATAAACGCAAAATATAATCAGGATACCAGCCGCCGTGCTTAATAAATTTCCCGCAATAACTCGAAAGTCGAGGCAACAAAAAAGCGTCGAATTGATTTTGACTGATGGCGTTTTCAATTTCAGCGCGTAATTCGGACGAAATAATTTCATCCGCATCAATCGATAAAACCCAGTCTCCCGTTGCTTTTTCTAAAGCCCGTTGCTTTTGAACACCAAAACCTTGCCAATCGGTTTCAAAAACGTGCGGTGTGAATTCTTTGCAAATTGAAACAGTTTCGTCAGTGCTGCCCGAATCTAAAACGATAATTTCATCAGCCCAGCTGACCGATTCCAAACATTTTGCAACGTTTGCTGCTTCGTTTTTGGTGATGACAATAACGCTAAGTTTTATTGCCATTTAAACTCACCATCAACACGAACGCCGTGCATGGTCATTTCATATTTTTGTAATTCATCGTCGCGCCATTGTTTTGCTTGGCGAAGTTTTGCCATTTTTCGTAATTTTCGCTCTAACCAACTCTGTTTTAACAAACGATAGTTGTAGCGATAACCCAAACCGTCTTTTGCCGACAAACCACGTTCTTGCTTCATTGCGGTTTGTGTAACCGAACCATAATGATGCAACCATGATTCGCCCGTAATCGCACACGGAATGCCTACTTTTTCAGCTTCATTAAAAAACAACGTGTCTTCATAGCCGAGCAATTTTGGTACAGGTTGAAAATAGCCGATGTCTTGCCAAACCGAATTATGAATTGCTAAACAAACCGCATGTCGTCCACCTAAGCGCAACGCGCCTTTCATTTTTGCAATTGCATCACTTGCGAATGCGTCAAAATCATAATCCAACGCGCCTTCAATTAACGAGGGGGAAATAATTTTGAGATTATTTTTTTCAGCGACAGTAATTAAATTCTCAATCCAATCTTTACAAACCAACACGTCATTATTCATCACAACCGTCCATTCAGCTTGTAACGCTAACGCGCCTTGATTCCACGCTACACCACAACCTAAATTACCGTCATTAAAAATGCGTCCACCGA
>JAQTXN010000136.1 GCA_028688755.1 Methylococcales bacterium
AGTCATCAATAATTCGACAATTGTGGCAAAAGTGTTCGTGCAAGACGATAGCAATGGCACGCTACTTGGTTTTTCTGATGGTTTGCGCTCGGCAAGTTTCAATAACGCTACAATTTCAGTTGCTGACAAAATCGTTCCCACCGATGATATTCCGCTAGCAATTTTACAAAAAGCGGGCGTTTATCTTGCGGGCGTTGTAGCCAATCCACTCACAATCGGCAGTGATTCGGTCAAAATTTATGGTTCTAAATCTGCCTCTGACATTGTTGGACTTTCAGCATCGGCAACCAATGCAACGGTGGATGCCAATGTGGAACAAGTGAATTTTGCAGGTAAATTTGCCGATTACGGCTTTGTGACCGTTGGAAATTCGCTTGATGTGCTATCTGGGACTTCAAAAATAGCCAATATCGGAATTCAAGACGACAGCAACGGCACGATTTTGAGTTTTTCAGATCAAGCGTCTTCGGCACATTTTGTAACCAGTGCTTCAACGTTACAAATTGAACTCACAGGTATTAACCCAATTTTGTAAATTGTCAGTTTAACGATAAAAACCGCTCTTTTGTGCAAAACGAAAGGGCGGTTTTTTTGTGCTATGTCTTTTTTGAAAAGATGAACTTTGAGCGTTTTTTAAGCTAATCAAATCATAAGGCTTTGGTTTATACTAACGCTATATTTTTGAATTATTTGGAGTGTTTTATGCGTTTATTTGTATTGTTATTTAGCTTGTTTTTCATGTCTAACGTTGCTTTTGCAAATGAAGGCGGCGGCGAAGGTGAAAAAGCGGCTGTAGGGCCTTCTTATTTAGAAATCACGCCTAAATTTGTGGTGAATTTACTTGAACCTAAAAAGTATTTGGCAATTAACGTGCAGTTGCTCATTGATGGTGCGCCAACCGAAGCGGCAATTAAAAAGCACATGCCTGCAATTAAACATGAATTGATTATGTTATTTAGCGATCGTTCGTTGGACAGTTTGCAAACCATGGAACAGCGTGAAGCATTACGCCAAGCAACGATTGAAACGATTCATAATACGATTGATAAAGCCGAAGGTGTTGATCCAGATGCAGAGCCAGCACATGCACCTGCGCCATCTGCTCACAAAAAAGATACGAAAAAAGATTACAGCCATTTGCCTAGCGGCGGTTTCAAAGACGCATTTTTTACCGAATTTTTAGTGCAATAAGTCGAGCGGCGTTAAACGCATTCGCAAATCTTCTAGCTGCTGTGCCGAATAAGGGACAGCAGCAAATTTCCCCCACACTGGCGCAGCCCACGCTTTATCTGTTTTGTAGCGCACGACATGATGGATATGTAATTGCTCGACGATGTTGCCAATCGCGGCGATGTTCAATTTATCGGCGGCAAAAATCGTTGCTAATTTCTGCGCTAAATAACTCGATTCGCTCATTAACGTGATTTGATCTTCGTGTGAAAGCTCGTAAATTTCGCGGATTCCAGCGCGTTGCGGCACCAAAATAAACCACGGAAATTGGCTGTCATTCATGAGTAAAACTTGGCACAACTCAAATTTACCTAAAGCAAGGCAGTCTTTTTGAAGTTGGGGATGGAGTGAAAAATCGCGTGATGTCATGACTTTTTGTGAATTTTAACAGCGTGTTCATTGGTTTCATTTTTCCGAGCAACATTTTTTGCCAATAAATCTGCAAGCGTAATTTCAGATAAATAAAGACGAATATGCTCACTTAATCCAACCCACAAATCATGCGTTAAACAAACGCTATCATGCTGACAATTTGCTTCACCACCACATTTTGTGGAATCAATCGGTTCATTTACCGCTTCAATAACAGATGCCACATTGATGTCTTGCGGCAATTTGCTTAATTGATAACCGCCACCAGGGCCTCTAACGCCTTGCACAATTCCCGCTTTGCGTAATCTTGCAAAAAGTTGCTCTAAATATGACAGTGAAATCGTTTGCCGAGCAGCAATTTCAGTGAGTGTGACAGGTTTAATTTGGCTGTTGAGTGCGAGGTCGAGTATCGCGGTGACGGCGTAGCGACCTTTGGTTGTTAAACGCATAAAAAAGAACCTTAGTAAAAATGTGGAGTTAGGCGTTTAATATACTTAACCTAGCAAAATAGTCAACTATTGCCAGCGGCAATATCTAATTCGTGCAGTCGTGCGAGTTTCTCTTTAATTTTGATTTCTAAACCACGTTCTACTGGATGGTAATAACGTGTTCCCTCTAATTCATCGGGAAAATAATTTTCACCTGCGGCGTAAGCATCGGGTTCGTTATGCGCGTAACGATAAGTTTTGCCGTAATCTAACGCTTTCATTAGTTTTGTCGGCGCATTGCGTAGGTGTATTGGTACTTCTAATGTTCCTGATTGTTTGATATGTACCATCGCGGCATTGTAAGCGGCATAAACGGCGTTACTTTTTGGCGCACAAGCCATATAAATGACGGCTTGCGCGAGAGCCAATTCCCCTTCAGGGCTGCCTAAACGCTCTTGGGATTCCCAACCATTTAACGCGAGTTCTAAGGCTCGCGGGTCAGCATTGCCAATATCTTCGCTGGCAATTCGCACAATTCGCCGCGCTAAATAAGCTAAATCACAACCGCCATCAATCATGCGACAAAGCCAATATAATGCCGCATCTGGTGAACTGCCTCGAACCGCTTTGTGCAGTGCCGAAATTTGATTGTGGAATTCTTCGCCGTGCGAATCAAAACGCCGAACGCCACCACTCAAAACAGCTTGAGCGATTTGTTCATCGATAATTGCGCTGTCTTGCGCGGCAGCAACTTCGGCAGCAAGTTCAAGTAAATTTAAAAGTCGCCGTGCATCTCCGTCAGCGGCTTGCGCGAATTGCAATTTTATTTCATCCGAAATTTGCAGTTTTAAACTACCTAAACCGAGTGTTTCATTTTCAAGCGCGTGATTTAAAATGTTTTGCAAATCGTCATGTGTAAGCGGATTTAAAACATAAACTCGCGCCCGTGAAAGTAGCGCGTTATTTAATGCAAACGACGGATTTTCTGTGGTCGCACCAATAAAATAAACGGTTCCATCTTCAACGTGTGGTAAAAACGCATCTTGTTGAGATTTGTTAAAACGATGCACCTCATCGACAAATAAAATCGTGCGTCGTTTTTCAAATTGTTGAATCGTTTTTGCGTGTTCAATTGCTTCACGGATTTCTTTTACGCCTGCCAGCACAGCAGAAATCGCTAAAAATTCGGCGTTGGATTGTTTGGCGATTAACCGTGCTAACGTGGTTTTGCCTGTTCCTGATGCGCCCCAAAAAATCATCGAATGCAAACGCCCCGATGTGAGCGCGATTTGCAATGGTTTTCCTGCGGCTAAAATATGATTTTGCCCAACATAATCGCTTAAATCATGTGGGCGCATTCGCTCTGCAAGTGGCTGAAAATCAACTTTCATTGCGTATTCACTTCGTCTAAACGATGAATATCATGTTTTGCTTCCATGACGAGCGCGTAACTCAAATGTTCAAACGGGCGAAACACCATCACTTTTCCTGCAATTTCATCGGGCAATTGCACTTCTTCCTCGTCATCTTTCACAGGGTCAACAATATGTTTGCCTTTTTGATACACCGTGAGTTCATGCCCTGCAATTAAACCGTCTGCACTGCCTTTATCGATTACGACAACGCTATATAAACCAATCAAGGCCATGCCATCTTTCACACCGATAATGTGACCATTGATAAGTTGCTCAGGCGGTTTTGGGAAAAAACTGAGCGTATTTTCAATGTCGGGGCTAGGCATAATCCGATCGCCTGTGCGAATTTCATGCGTGCCTTTGGTAATCACCATCGTTGCTGGGTCGTTGTCATTGGATAACGTTGCCGAGGCGATATAACGCGCTTCAATGCCCAAAATATCATCCGTTTTTGCATCGTGATACGTTTCACCCGTACGGTAAATGGTGTAAGTATTTTCGGTTTTATCCGTTAAGTTTTTGACATAAACCTTGTCGCCCGTTCCCGCGAGCAAATGCCCTTCATGAAAACCAATCACATACGGTGCTTTTTCTAATTCTTCGGGTGACACCACTTTTGGCGAGGTTAAAAATGCTGAAATTTTATCGTGTGGAATTAAGTTAATGGGCTGCTCAAGTTCACTTTCTCGCGCACAGGGCAAGACTTTGTTGTTTTTATCGAGCAGAAAACTTTGCCGTCCTTTTTCATATTCAGTGGGTTTGAGAACGCAAGGTTTGTCTGTTTTTGCAATAACGTCAGGACGTGACAAACTTAGTTGTGGCTCGCCATTGATGATGCTGAAATAAATCGTGTCGTTTGGGTAAATCAGATTTGGATTTTTGATTTGCGCGTTATATTTCCAAAGCTCTTTCCATTGCCAAGGATGTTGTAAAAACTTGCCTGAAATATCCCAAAGTGTGTCGCCTTTTACAACGGTGTATTTTTCGGGATGCGTGGGATTTAACGCGATATTGTCAGCATTTGCATTGGAAAAAATACCCACTAATAGCGCAAGCCACAAGGCTTTTGAGGAATTAACCTTTTTCATTTTTTATCACTTTTAAAATTGTACGAATGCTAATTTTTCACTCAGCGACGCGAGCAACGCATTTAAACCTAAAACAGCCGTCTCATACTTTTCATCGGCTAAAGGTTGCGAAAGTTCAAGCGAATCGTGCTGCAAAACCGTGTGGTTTTTTTCGTTTAAAACCGTCCAATTTGCCGCAAAACGAATCGATTTTCCCAGCACAATATCAAGTCGCGTTACGTCAATCACTATTCGGTAATCCACTCTGCCAAGTAAGCTCCAAGGATGTGCTTTAAACCAATAGTTCGGCTGCTTTGCGGTCAAATCGGTTGCCAACACTTCGGTCATGTTTTGCTTTAACAATGCTGCCCATTGATGTTGCTCGGCGATTGTTAATTGTCCTTTTTCATCGCGCGTAACAATTTGTTTGCGTTCTAACGCGCTAGGTAAACTGATTTGCGTGATACCGACAAGTGGTTTTTTTTCGGGTGATTGAGATGCCATCGGCGTTGCAATGGCTTCTAAACTGTAAAATTGCGTCGGTGGCGCACTCGCGCAACCTTGTAATAACAATAGGCTGGTTAATACCATTTTGGAGTCTACAAATTTCATGTTTTTTCCTTTTTTTATCAGTTATTCATTGGGGACAATGATGACATAACATCAGTCAATCGCAACAATTAACAGATGATTAACATGATATGACCCCTCGTCAGATTGCTTATCGGATTCAAACGTTGAATATCAGTGTGAAGCAGATTTAGGGATTTGTTTTGGAATTGAAAAAGCCCCGATTTTGCTGTTATGTAGTTGGAAATTTTTTGTTGAAGTTCGTATGTGATACAGTCGTCTCGAATGTAAAATCATCGATTAGTCACGAAAGAACGGAGATAACATAATGAAACAGATATTCGCTGTACGAGGTATTGAAAAGTGTGGCAAAAGTAGCTGCATTAAAAAGATATATGAAATTTTGCGTGAAAACTACCCTAAAGCGTATGTAGATATTATCAATGAAGGCTATGACATAACTGTTATTGTTGTAATTGATGAAATAAAAATTGGAATCGAAAGTGCAGGAGATCCAAATAGTAGATTGCCTAGTAGCCTAAAGAGATTTGAACAGGAAGATTGTAAAATTATAGTCTGTGCAACGAGAACTCGTGGTGGAACAGTCAAAGCAGTGGAAAATCTTGCTAATTTTGCAATTAAATGGTTCCACAAACAAAGACAAAAAAATGAAGACGAAGAGAATAGAAAAATGGCAGAAAATATTTTTAAAATGATTCAATCGGTGATAACCACAAAAACTTCATAGCGAAAAAACCCGATTTGCATTCACACAAATCGGGGCTTTTTTGTATGACAACTTACTTTTCGCTTCACAACAACACCCGCATCGGAATCATCGCTGAAAAACTGAACCCATGTTTTCGATAAAACCGCTGTGCAGGTTCATTCGCCAAATCGGTGAGTAACGTAATGCGATGACAATCATGCAACCGTGCGGTTTCAATAGTTTGTTTTAAAAGTTGCGAACCGATGCCATTGCCCCGCTGAGTGGGCGCGACAACCAAATCTTCCAGCAACGCTACCCGCTGCCCAAGCGCAGTGGAAACGGTAAAAAGCAAATTCACCATCCCCACAATTTGATTTTTCTGACGAGCAACCAAAATCAGCCCAACATCAGGATTATCTAAAATCTGCGTCAAACCACGCCGTTGCGCTTCGTCATCAGGTTGAAAATCGGCTTCTTGCGAAAATAACAGCGAGAGCAAGTCACATAACGCTGGAATATCAGAAGCCGTTGCGAGCGTAATTTCCATCACACGTTATACGGGCTGGCAATCCAATCACGCAAAATGGCTTCATCTTGCGGCGGTAAGTAGGAAAAATCGCCCGAAATATCCCGATAAACCGCTTCTGCGCTGTCTGTGGAAACCATTTTCCCTTTGAGCATGTAAAAAAACCACGCAAACGCATAACCCGCTTGTCTATCAAAACGAGTGAGAATGTTGCTCAATGCCGTGCCTTTTTTACCTGCGAAATCTTCTAAATGCGGCAGATTCGTGGTTTCGATATTGATAATTTCAGCATTAACAATCTGTTCGCCAAACCGTCCCGTGTGGCGATACGGGCGAATAATCCAATTTTCCGAAAGATGTTTTGTTTGTCCCGCACTGCTTCGATTCCAATCATCCATAAAACGTTGCAC
>JAQTXN010000137.1 GCA_028688755.1 Methylococcales bacterium
ATAATGAAGGGACTGACACCATTAAAAGCTCAGAAACTATCACCTTGTCAAAATACACCACCGTTGAAACGTTGGAATTGACAGGAAACAAAGCCATTAAAGGCACGGGAAATGCCAACAACAATTTGATTGAGGGCAATGACGGCAATAACATATTAAGCGGTAAAGAAGGCAACGATACGCTAAACGGCGGTGCGGGAAATGACACACTAATCGGTGATGCGGGCGATGATGTATTAGATGGCGGCGACGATGAAGATACTGTGCGCTATGATGAATCTCAAGATAGCTATGCCATCAAGCAAATAGACGGACGTTTTAGTGTTATCAACAAAACCACAGGCGAAACCGATGAATTAGTGGATATTGAATTTGTGGCGTTTAGCGATACCACAGAACAGTTAGGCATTTCAAAAAGCGCGTTGCATTTGTCTATGGCCGATGTTTCTATTCAGGAAGGCAACAAAGCAAATTCGACAAATGCTAAAGTTGTTTTAACACTTGATAACCCTGCCACAGAAACTTTCACTGTTGATTTGAATACAGAAGACGGTACAGCCCTCGTTGGTAAAGATTACAAAGCCGTGCAAAAAACCATTACCTTTAACGAAGGCGATAAAAGTGCGACCGTTCAAATCCCGATTATTTCCGATAAAGTTTTTGAACTGGATGAGAATTTCACGGTTCACATTGATAACGTCAGTTTGGATTCCATTGAACTCAATAACACAGATGCCACTATCATGATTTTAAATGATGACAAACCGTCTTTATCGTTTGCCGCCGTAAAAATCACCGAAGGTCAAAAAGGCAAAGTGAATGCCGATGTTAGCGTGACGTTTTCAAATGTGATTTCGCAAGCGATAAAAGTTCATTATCAAACCGTAGATGGTACAGCGTTGAAAGCCAAAGATTATCTCGCCACGACAGGTGATTTAATCATTCCGGCTAATACTAAAACCGCGAAAATTTCAATTCCCATCATTGATGACAAAATTAGCGAATCAATTGAGAATTTTATGGTGAAATTTTCAAATCCTGAAAACGCGCTCTTGCCCAGCAATGCGTCTGTTACCATTACAATTTCAGACAATGACGTACCGATTTCATTAACAGGCGTTGTTGCTTAATTTAAAACTTTAACTTTAACTTTATTTATCTATTTCAGAGATTTCTTGCATGAAAAAAGCCATTGTTTTAACGGGAATTACCACCACAGGTACGCCACATTTGGGTAATTACGTTGGCGCGATTCGACCAGCCATTAACGCTAGTCATGACGCAAACGTTTCCCCCTTTTATTTTTTAGCCGATTATCACGCGCTAATTAAATGCCAAGAACCTGAGCGTGTGCGTCAATCGAGTTTAGAAATTGCGGCAACATGGCTTGCATTGGGATTGGATACCGATAACGCGGTGTTTTATCGTCAATCGGATGTGCCTGAAATTTTAGAATTAACGTGGCTTTTGACTTGCGTGACTTCAAAAGGGTTGATGAATCGCTCACACGCTTACAAAGCGGCGGTCGCTGAAAATGAAGAAACCGCAGGTAATGACCCCGATACAGGCATTACGATGGGGCTTTTTAGTTATCCAATTTTAATGGCAGCAGATATTTTGCTTTTTAATGCCAACAAAATTCCCGTCGGCAAAGACCAATTGCAACATATTGAGATGGCGCGTGATATTGGCGCACGTTTCAATCACATTTATGGCGAACATTTCACTTTGCCCGAAGCGGTGATTGATGAAAATGGTGCAATTCTGCAAGGTTTGGACGGTCGCAAAATGAGCAAAAGTTACAACAACACCATTCCGCTTTTTGAACCTGAAAAGAAACTCAAAAAATTGATTAACAAAATCAAAACGAATTCGCTCGAACCGCACGAGCCTAAAGATACGAGCGATTGTACGTTGTTTAGTATGTATCAAGCGTTTGCAAATGCTGACGAAGTTGCGGAAGTCGCAAAACGTTATCAAGAAGGCATTGGTTGGGGCGAGATGAAAGCGATTTTGTTTGAAAAAGTGAATGCCGAAGTCGCGCCAGCGCGTGAGCGTTACGAAGAATTATTGTTGCAACCTGATTTGATTGAAAAAAAATTACAGGCTGGCGCGAAAAAAGCGCGAGCCATTAGTCAACCGTTTATCGCTCAGTTGCGCGAAGCGGTCGGCATTTCACGTTTTGGCGGTAAATAGAGAGAATTAACGATGCAAACGATTACGTTCACTGCAAATGACCAAATTGAGCAGTTGTTACGCTCTATCGCAACGGAAAATAATAAGCCGACAGGGGAAATAATTGCAGATTCATTGCGTTATTACGCTGAAATGTTGCAAAAAAGAAAATGGCAACAACAAATCAAACAGGCATCAAATTTAGTCGCACAGCAAAGTTTGGAAATGAATCGGTTGTTAGAAGCGAGTAATGCAGATGGGCTTTAAACGTGGAGATGTGCATTTGGTGAATTTCAATCCGTCAAAAGGAACAGAAGCGGGGAAAATTCGCCCTGCATTGATTTTACAGACTGACGATTTAAATGACGTGAATCACCCCAGCTCAATTGTGATTCCATTTACAACACAAGTTGTTGCTGATGCCAAACCGTTAAGATTCAATATCTCACCTCGTGATGCGCTAAAACAATCTTCGGATTTAATGCTTGATCAACCTAGAGCTATTGATAATCAAAGGATTACATCTGAACCGTTGACTTCACTTTCTGCCTTTGAAATGGCAATCGTTGAGCGTTACATGAAAATTATTCTCGGGTTTGAAAATGGAGTAAACAAATTATGAACTGGAAAGGCATTATTTTAGCGGGTGGCGCAGGAACGCGCTTACATCCAATTACCAAAGCGGTATCAAAACAGCTTTTGCCCGTGTACGACAAACCGATGATTTATTACCCGTTGTCGGTGTTGATGCTTGCAGGGATTCAAGACATTTTGATTATCACCACGCCCGAAGACCAACAAAATTTTAAAAATCTACTCGGTGATGGCTCAGATTTTGGGGTGCGTTTGGAATATGCGGTGCAACCAAAACCCGATGGATTAGCACAGGCATTTTTGATTGGTGAAGAATTTATCGGCAACGACAATGTGTGTTTGGTTTTAGGCGACAACATTTTTTTCGGACAACATTTTTCAGACAGTTTGAAAAAAGCTCTGCAACGCGAAAGTGGCGCAACGGTTTTTGGTTATCAAGTCAAAGATGCACAGCGTTTTGGCGTGGTGGAATTTGATGAGAATAACAAAGTGATTTCTATCGAAGAAAAACCTGCACAACCCAAATCGAATTTTGCCATTACAGGCTTGTATTTTTACGACAATCGTGTCGTTGAGATTGCTAAAAATATCAAACCGTCTGCGCGTGGTGAACTTGAAATTACCGACGTTAATCAAACCTATTTAAACGATGGGCAATTGAATGTAGAACTTTTCGGACGCGGTTTTGCGTGGCTTGATACGGGAACGCATGACAGCTTGCTTGATGCGGGGCAATTTGTCCAAACGATTGAACATCGTCAAGGTTTGAAAATCGCGTGTTTAGAAGAGATTGCCTTTAACAATGGTTGGCTTTCAAAAAATGATTTACAAAGACGCGGTGCAGAATTGGCAAAAACGTCTTACGGTGCGTATTTATTGGATTTACATAACTAATACGATTTTTGCGAGCGAACTCGATAGTGGTAGTATAGCCGCAGATAGAGCGATTTTGCGGGTCTTGTAGTTTTCTCGGCAAACGAAGTCGCTTATTTTTTGCATTTTCTTCCAACAATTCCAAATGCCTACAGTGATTTCCTTATGAATGTTAAAAATTACCTAATGATGTTCTTACTCGCCAGCGCACCACAGCTTCATGCTGAAGATGGTAAAGATTTATTTCTTGCGGCAATGAACGGTAATGAAGAGCGTGTCACCACCTTGCTTAATCAAGGCGTTGATGTAAATAGCAAAAATGCAGGCGGACGCACTGCGCTGATGGCAGCGTGTTTTAGTGGCAATATGCACAGTGTTAAAACGTTGCTTGCTTATGGCGCAGATTCCAATATCGCTGACAATGCAGGCAATACAGCACTCATGGATGCGCTCATTTTTGGTGATGAAGACATTATCAATTTGCTGATTAAATCAGGCGCAAACGTTAACGCAAAAGATGCACAGCAATTGCCGCTTTTAGAACGAGCCAAAAAAATCAGCAATGAAAATGTCATCAAACTACTTGAAGCTGCTGGCGCAAAAGGTGCCGAGCCACCTAAACCCCCTGAACCTACCGCCGAAGAACTTGCCGCTAAAAAAGCCGCTGAAGAAGCTGCCGCTGCTGAAGCTGAAAAACCTAAGAAAAGACGTTAACTTGAGAGGTTAAGGCTATGCGAATGCACATTATTGGTATCGGAACGACTTTTATGACAGGGCTTGCCGTGCTTGCGCGTCAAGCTGGACATGAGGTTTCAGGGTCAGACAGCTGTTTTGATTTGCCAACACGAAAACAACTCACTGATATTGGCGTTGTTTTAAAAGAAGGTTTTTCGCCTGCGAATTTAGATGACAAGCCAGAACTCATTATTATCGGTAATGAATTGGAAATTACGAATTTCGAATTAGTGGAAGCACGGCGGCGAGCCATCCCTTATATTTCAGGTTCACTTTGGCTAGAAGAATATATTTTGCATGATAAATGGGTGAAAAGTCTGCCACCACATCATGGTGAAAACCCACTCGCAACAAGCAAAAAAGATACGCCTCACGCGCCGCCCAAACCCAGCGAAAAACCAGCAACTGTTCAACACGCACCAAAAATTCCTCCTGAACCCAATTCAAAACTCAAACGAACGAGTCGTTAATTATGCGTATTCATATTTTAGGTATTTGCGGCACGTTTATGGCGGGTCTTGCCGTCCTTGCTAAACAGTTAGGACATGAGGTCAGCGGTTCAGATCAAAATGTTTATCCGCCCATGAGCGACCAATTGCGTGAGCAAGGCATTACGCTTAAAGAAGGTTATTGCGCTGAAAATTTAAGTGATAAGCCTGATTTGGTAATTATTGGCAACGCACTTTCGCGTGGCAATGCAGAAGTAGAAGCCGTTTTAAATCAGAATTTGCGTTACATCAGCGGCGCACAATGGCTTGCTGAAAATGTATTGCAAGATAAATGGGTGTTAGCGGTTGCTGGAACACATGGTAAAACGACAACCAGCAGTATGCTCGCATGGATTTTAGAATCGAATGGCTACAATCCTAGCTTTTTAATTGGTGGCATTCCGCTTAATTTTGGCGTTTCAGCGCGATTGACGGATTCCAATTTTTTTGTGATTGAAGCGGATGAGTACGATGCCGCGTTTTTTGATAAACGTTCAAAGTTTGTCCATTACCGTCCACGCACTGCAATTTTGAATAATTTGGAATATGACCACGCCGATATTTTTCCTGATTTAGCGGCGATTCAAAAACAGTTTCATCATTTTGTCCGAACCGTTCCAAGCGAAGGATTGTTGATTGCCCCTGAAAATGATTTGGCAATCGAAGAAACCTTAGCCTTAGGTTGTTGGACACCTGTTTCGTACACCAGTATTCAAGGCGAAGGGACTTGGAATGCGGATTTGCTTACGAGCGACGGAAGCCACTTTATTGTGTATTTTGGCGTTCATAATCAAGGCGAAGTGCATTGGAATTTAACAGGTGAACACAATGTGCGAAATGCGTTAGCCGCAATGGCTGCCGCGCATCATGTCGGTGTTTTGCCGCATGATTCGATACGCGCATTATCGAATTTTCAAAATGTGAAACGCCGCATGGAAGTAATTGCGTCTAAAAATGGCGTGACGATTTATGACGATTTCGCTCATCATCCCACCGCGATTGCAACTACATTAGATGGTTTGCGCCAGCGTGTTGGCGGTGAAAAAATTATCGCGATTGTCGAGCCACGTTCAAACACCATGCGTTTGGGCGTTCATCAACATACGCTAGCCGCTTCATTGCGAGCAGCCGATTTAGCGATTATTTATCAACCCGAATCACAAAGTGCCTTGACGCTTGCAAGCAATACCGTTGTGTATCAAACACTCGATGAAATTGTGGCGCGTTTTCAAAATGAAATTCACTCAGGTTGCCACGTTGTTGTGATGAGTAATGGCAGTTTTGGTGGCTTACATTCTCGCCTTGTCAATGAGCAAGGCTAATTTCAGCATGCAAAAAAACAACACGATTCAAATTTATAAACGTCTTTTAACTTACGTTAAACCTCACAAAAAATTCTTTTTTATCAGCATCATTGGTTTTTTGGTTTATTCGGCAACGCAACCGCTGTTTGCTCAGATGATTCAAGAAATCATCGACACGCTGCAAGCGAAATCACACGAAAAATTGTATTACTTGCCGTTGCTGTTTAGCGGTTTGATTATCGTGCGAGGGATTGGCTCGTATTTTGGTAACTATTTTTTAGCCAGAGTGTCAGCAAACGTGATTCATACGTTGCGTTGTGAAATTTTTGAAAAATACACGCAATTGCCAACCGCGCATTTTGATTCAAACAACAGCGGCTACATGATTTCGCGTATTACGCACAACGTCAATCAAGTCGCGCAAGCCACCACCGATGCGGTGCGAAAAGTAGTGCAAGAAGGGTTAACGGCTGTTGGTTTGCTCGGTTATTTGTTTTAC
>JAQTXN010000138.1 GCA_028688755.1 Methylococcales bacterium
TGTCGGACGCGATGTCACAGAAATTCATGAATATAAACGCAGTATACTTCATTTAGCGTTTTTCGATTCCCTCACTGATTTACCTAATAAAACCTCTCTTATCGAACAAATGCGCCGAGCAATGACTTGTCAAATCACGGGAGGACGTGAAGGATTTGTGTTAATTCAGCTCGATTTGGACAGATTCAAACGCATCAACGACACGTTAGGACATAAAATTGGCGATCAGTTGTTATGTAAAGTAGCTGACCGCTTATCAAACATTTCAAATCCAACTCAAGTTATTGCCCGTTTAGGCGGAGATGAATTTGCTATTTTGGTTGAACAAACGCTTTCTCAATCGGGCATCATCGCCATTGCCAATAAAATCGTGCGGATTTTTGAGCAACCGTTTCATATCGCAGAACGTGAAATGTTTATTTCCGCGAGCTTAGGCATTGCCATTTATCCAGAGGATAGTACAGATATTGACACCCTATTTCGTTATGCCGATTCTGCGATGTATCACGCCAAAAAGCTCGGTCGAAACAATTTCCAGTTTTATTCAACGGAACTGACCGCACAAACCAGTGAACGCATGGTATTTGAAACGGCGTTGCGTAAAGCACAAGCGTTAAACGAATTTGAACTTTATTATCAGCCACAAGTGCATCTGGAAAATGAAACTGTTATCGGCGCAGAAGCGTTAATACGCTGGAATCGTGGCGGTATAGAAATGATTCCTCCAGACAAATTCATTCCAATTGCAGAAGAAAGTGGTCTGATTATTAGCATTGGTGAATGGGTATTAGAAACGGCGTGTGTTGCAGCAGTGAAATGGAATGCGAAACGTGATGCGCCGTTAAAAATTGCCGTGAATCTTTCTTCGCGTCAGTTTTTGCAAAATGACTTACTCGCGACCATGCAAAACGTATTGCAAAAAACAGGCTGCAAAACCGAATGGATAAAACTAGAAATTACCGAAAGTTTATTACTCAAAGACGATGAGGAAATTTTAAATACGCTCACTCAATTTGCTGAAATGGGCTTTGCCTTATCAATTGATGATTTTGGGACGGGCTATTCTTCTCTTAGCTATTTAAATCGTTTTCCTGTGAGTCAAATCAAAATTGATCAATCGTTCATTCGTGATATTCCGACCATTAAAGACAAATCTGAATTAGTAAAAGTGATGATTTATATTGCTCAAGCCTTGAATTTAGATTTGATTGCCGAAGGCGTGGAAACAGAAGAACAGGCGAATTATCTCAAAAAACATGGTTGCCCTTCATCACAAGGCTATTTGTTTGGAAAACCGATGGCTTCGATTGATTTTGAAAGGTGGTTGGAGAATTTTGAAAAAAATGCTTAATCTAAAATGCACCTCCCCCAGCCTTTCGGGCTGCCCCCTCCAAAGGGGGCGAAAGATTAAAAGCAATTTACTGGTTTGCCCCCTTTGGAGGGGGCGGCGCGAAGCGCAGGGGGAGGTGCTTTTGCTGCGTAACATTTACAAAAAACAGCTTTCACCCGCAGTTACTTAATTTTTCGCTAGTTTTTCTTCGGTTTCCAAAACCAATTGCGTGGTTTTCAATACGGTATCGGGATTCAAACTCATCGAATCAATGCCCACTTCGACTAAAAACTGCGCCATTTCGGGATAATCCGACGGGGCTTGTCCACACAAACCACAATGTCGCCCGTTTCGTTTTGCACCCGTTACCGCGAGACGAATCATCTCTTTTACACCGTCGTCACGTTCATCAAAATCTTCTGCCAAAATCGCCGAATCTCTATCAACACCTAATGTGAGCTGCGTTAAATCATTCGAGCCAATCGAAAAACCGTCGAATTGTTCCGAGAAAGCATCAATCGAAATCACGTTATTGGGAATTTCGCACATAACGTAAATCTGCAAACCATTTTCGCCGCGTTTCAAACCGAGTTGCGCCATGTAATCCAATACTTTTTTGGCTTCTTGAACTCGTCGGCAGAAAGGAATCATCAAAATGACATTGGTCAACCCCATGTCGTCGCGAATACGTTTCATCGCTGCACATTCGAGCGCAAACCCTTCGGCATACGCGGGATGCGTGTAACGTGACGCGCCACGAAAACCAATCATCGGATTTTCTTCATCGAATTCAAACCACCGTCCGCCGAGTAACGTTGCATATTCATTGGTTTTAAAATCGGACATTCGCACGACAACAGGTTTTGGATAAAATGCCGCGCCAATTGTGCCAACGCCTTCGGCTAATTTACTGATGAAAAATTCTTGTGGCGAAGCGTAATGGCGCGTTAATTTCGCTAATTGCTCGCGTTCACTAGCATCTTGCACACGTTCAGGATGAATCAACGCCATCGGATGCGCTTTGATATATTCGGTGATGATGAATTCCATCCGCATCAAACCCACGCCGTCATTGGGTAAGAAACTAGTTTTGAACGCCACTTCAGGATTGGCGATATTGAGCATGATGTGGGTTTTCGGGCGTTTCATGCCCGCTAAATCGGTTGTTTGAACATTAAAATCTAAAATTCCCGCATACACTTTCCCGACATCGCCTTCGGCACACGATACCGTGACAGGCGTATTGTTTTGAATGGTCGTCGTTGCATTTTCACAACCGACTACCGCTGGAACGCCTAATTCACGCGAGATAATCGCGGCATGGCATGTACGGCCACCACGATTTGTCACAATCGCCGAAGCAATTTTCATCACAGGTTCCCAATCAGGCGTTGTCATGTCAGCAACTAAAACATCACCTGCTTTAAAACTGCTGAGTTGTTGAGGATTTTCAATAATTCGCGCGTTGCCAGTCGCAATTTTGCTGCCCACTGAATGCCCTGTGACAATCGCCACAGCGGATTCGTTAAGCGTGTATTGTTCCAACATCATGCCGCGCAATTGAGAAACCACCGTTTCGGGTCGTGCTTGGACAATGTATAACTTGCCATCAATACCATCTTTCGCCCATTCCATATCCATCGGTTTGGCTTTACCCGCTTTGGCACTGTAATGTTTTTCAATTTTTATGGCGTAATCGGCAAGCGTTAAAACGTCTTCGTCGTTGATACAAAAACGATTTCGCTCTTCGCTAGATGTCACGATATTTTGCGTAGATTCACGAGTGCTGCGGTCGCTGTAAATCATTTTGATTTTTTTCGCGCCTAATGTTCGCCGCAAAACCGCACGGTATCCTTGTTCAAACGTTGGTTTATGCACATAAAATTCGTCAGGATCCACAGAGCCTTGCACCACATTTTCGCCCAAACCATAAGCCCCCGTAATAAACACGACATCGCTAAAACCCGATTCCGTGTCGAGCGAAAACATCACCCCACTGGCGGATAAATCCGAGCGCACCATTTTCATAATGCCAATCGATAGCGCGAGTTTGAAATGGTCAAACCCTTGATCAACACGGTAATGAATGGCACGGTCGGTAAATAAACTGGCAAAACAACGTTTGCATGATTCGAGTAACGCCGCCTCGCCGCGAATATTTAAATAAGTATCTTGTTGCCCTGCAAAACTGGCTGTGGGTAAATCTTCCGCAGTCGCCGAACTGCGAACGGCAACGCTTAACTCTTCACCATATTCGTTTTGAAGTTGTTTATAAGCGGTGAGAATTTGTTGCTGTAAATCATCGGGCAATGGCGCGGCATAAATAATTTCACGCGCTTTGCGAGCGCGTTTGGCAAGGTCATTCACATCTTCGGGATTTAAATTATCTAATGCTTCATGCAATGCCGCCCAGCCATTTGCCTTCTCCAAAATATAGCGGTAAGCCTCCGCCGTCACGGCAAAACCATTGGGAATTTCTACGCCTTGCGCCCCTAATTCTCGATACATTTCACCGAGCGAGGCATTTTTGCCTCCGACAAGTGGTACGTCATCAATGGTTAATTCATTGAACCAGCGAATGTAATTTGCTTGTTGTGACATAGTGTTCTCCTTAGAGATGATGAAATAATTTTTCTAATGTATCTGTCATATTTTTGAATGGCATGACATGATTTTGTTCGTTAATTGTAAGCGGTTGTGCCGTTTTGATTTGTTCTTGCAAAACGTCTAACGTGGCTTCCGAAACATCATTACCTGATTGTTGCCGTTGCTGAATTCGTCGGGTTAATTCTTCTTCTGGTGCCTGAAAATCTAAAATCACAAATCGCACTTGCTGAGTTGCCGCCAATGTTTGAAATAAAGCGCGTTGCTCAAATTTCAGAAACGTTGCATCCACAACTACTGAAAAACCAGCATTGAGCAGAATTGTCGCTAAGTCGGCAAGTGTTTGATAAGTTTGTTGCGTGTGTTCTGCGCTATAACAATTTGTTGAAAATAAACGTTGCCGTTCAACATCTGAGCGCAAATGAATCATGCCGAAATTTTCTGCTAATTTTGCGCTAAAAGTGGATTTTCCTGAACCCGAATAACCGTGCGTTATCAGTAAGAAAGGTGATTTAGGCGTACTAAAATTTTCTGCCAATGTAGCGTAATTTTTAGCTTCACTTAAATCTTGCAGTTTTTTATGTTGTTGCCAACGCAACATTGCCACTTTAGTGCGAACCAACGCGCGATAAGCCAAATAATAACGCAACAGACTTAAACCTTGATAATCGCCGCTTTGGCTCAAATAGCGATTTAAAAAACGGTAGGCAAAGGGTTTCAGGTTTCGTTGCTCTAAATCCATCACTACAAAAGCAATCTCATCAATCGTATCAATCCAACGCAAGGCAGGATTAAATTCAATGCCATCAAAAGGCGTAACCTGATTATCAAATATCGCCATATTTCCTAAATGCAAATCACCGTGACATTCACGAATAAATCCTTGTTGTTTGCGTTGCTGAATGAGGATTTTATGTGTTTGCACTGCTTGTTCGCCCCACTTTTCCAATCGAATCAGTTGTTGTTGAAATTTACCGTCCTCAACCAGCGGATAGATATTTGTAAAATTACTTAAAAACCAATGGTGAATTTCGGTTGCCGTGCCATAACAACTGCTGGAAATATCGTTGTTCGCACGCGAATGAAAATCTGCTGTGAGGTCGGCGAGTTGGTCAATCATTTCAGGTTTTAAACGCCCATGATTTGCCAACTCGCTGAGTAATTGATTTGCAGGAAATTGCCGCATTTGCACGGCGTATTCTATGACTTCGCCGCTGCCGTTAAGTTGTGGCGATGCGATTGTTCCCGTAATCGGCACGATTTGAATATAAAGCTGCGGGGCAAAACGGCGATTTAAACGCAATTCTTCTTCGCAGTAAAAATGCCGTTTTTCTAAAGTCGAAAAATCTAAAAAATCAAAACAAACGGGCTTTTTAATTTTATACGCATATTGCCCCGTTAATATCACCCACGAAATATGCGTTTCAATCAATTCAATCGCGCCAACTGAATGCGAATAAGCGTCTGGTTTTAGCAGCGATTGAATGAGCGTCATGGCAACACCTCTTTTGTTGGAAAACTTACCGCAATACACCCGTCGGGCAAGAATAATTGTCTAACACTTGCACATAATTCGCCCGTTCGTAGGCACTGGGGTCAATCGCATTTTTTTGACTGACGCTCCCTTTGAGCTGGTTAATCGATTCATAGTCATGTTCCGTTAGCCATTGTTCTAATTCCGTCAAAATTCCCGTTAAACGTCCCGCGCCGTGGCAAAGCAACACGCTGCAAAGTTGCACAATATCTGCACCAGCCAGCAAGGCTTTTAGGATATTTGGCGTTTCGTGAAAACCACCCGTGACCGCCAGTGAAAGATTTGTTCGACCGTATAACAATGCTGCCCAACGTATGCGTAATAACGCTTCTGACGACGAGGACAATTCCAGTTTTGGCACAACGGAGAGTGTTTCTAAATCAATGTCGGATTGATAAAAACGATTAAACAGCACAACGCCATTCGCGCCAGCCGCTTCCAAACGTTTTGCAAAATGAATCGGCGAACTAAATTGTGACGACAACTTCATGGCAATCGGAATATGCACATGGGCTTTGAGTTCACGCAAAATAGCCAAATAACGATTTTCCACCTCTTCGCCACTTTCCTGAGCATTCGCGGCAACATGATAAACATTGAGTTCCAACGCATCCGCGCCCGCTTGTTGCAATTGTTTGCCATAATCCACCCAACCGTTCAGTGACGTGCCATTTAAACTGGCAATCACGGGAATGGATAATGCGGATTTCAATTTTTGTAGATTTTCTAAATAGTGTTCTTGGTACGTTTGCACATTGTCGGAAAGCGGATGAAACGAATCCGCTTCACCATGTCCGATGGCTTGCTGATAAAGAAAGCGTTCCATTTGCTGGTATTCGGCTTCGATTTTTTCTTCAAACAATGAATACATGACCAATGCCGCTGCACCTGACTCTTCCAAACGACGGGCAACCTCGATGTCTTTACTCAACGGCGAGGCGGATGGCACTAAAGGATTTGCCAATTTCAAACCGAGATAATTTGTCGTTAAATCAACCATTGTCGTTCTCCGTTACCGTTTTAATTTGTGCTTTAACCGCTGAAACACTGGTCGTTTCGTTCCATTCCAGCTCAGAAAGTTGTTTGTAATAGTGATAGCGATTTCTGACTTCGCGTTGTGCTTGCGCTAGAAATTGCTCTGCCGCTTCGGGATGTGTTTGCCACAA
>JAQTXN010000139.1 GCA_028688755.1 Methylococcales bacterium
AAGCCAACGTACCAACGCGGATTTCGTTTCAAGTTTCATCGAGGATTGATTCACGCACAATTTTAGACCAAGGTGGCGCAGAAACTTTGCTTGGAAACGGCGATATGCTGTTTTTACCTTCGGGAACAAGCATTCCGATTCGCGCTCATGGCGCGTTTGTGGATGACCATGAAGTGCATCGCGTGGTGGAATTTTTAAAACAAACAGGTCCGACCAATTATTTGAAAGAAATTTTGCAAGAAACTTCAGATTCAAGCGACAGCTTTGGTGGTGGGAATAGTTATGGTGGTGGCTCAGAATCTGACCCGCTTTATGATGAAGCAGTGCGTTTTGTCACGGAATCACGCAAAGCCTCCATTTCCAGCGTGCAACGTCGTTTCAAAGTCGGTTACAACCGTGCAGCGACGATGATTGAAGATATGGAAAACGCAGGTGTTGTGAGTTCGCCTGAATCAAACGGCACACGGGTGGTTTTAGCTCCACCCGTGGCGTAAATGTTAGGCGTAACGTTTAGCGAAATCTTGAACTAAAAACGCCGCTTGTTGCCACATTTTAGTGGCGTGCAATTGCTCACGATTCATCGAAAATCTGCCGCGCATTTTTTGCAAACGTCGCTCGCGTTCTGCATTATTTTTGTGCGGTAACGCATCTAAAACTTGCACGGCGGCAGCTTGATTATTACAAACTAAAACCATGTCACAGCCTGCTTGCAGTGCAATTTTTGCCCGCTCGGAGAAATTTCCTACACTCGCTGCTCCTTCCATACTCAAATCGTCGCTGAACACCACGCCATCAAATCCCAACTCTTCACGCAAAACCGTTTGAATCCAAAACGGTGAAAATCCCGCAGGTTGTGCATCGATTTGTGAATACAAAACATGTGCAGGCATGATGCCTTCTAAGCCTTGCTGAATTAACGTTCGAAACGGTTGCAAATCACTGTCACGAATTGCTGCTAAATCGCGCTCATCAATGGGCAACGTCAAATGTGAGTCGAGCGCGACTGCGCCGTGACCTGGAAAATGTTTGCCTGTTGCTGCCATGCCTGCTCGCGCCATGCCACGTTGAAATTCACTGGCAAGTTGCGTCACTTTCGCCGCATTTTGTGAAAACGCGCGATTGCCAATAATGGTACTTACGCCGCAATCAACATCTAAAACAGGCGCAAAACTAAAATCGACACCAACAGCAAGTAATTCTGCTGCCATCAGCCAACCTGCAATTTCGGCAATTTCTGGTTCATTTTCATACAGTGCGGCAGGTGGCAGGCGCGTAAAACCCGTTTGAAAACGTTGTACGCGTCCGCCTTCTTGATCGACAGCAATCAAAATTTCACCGTTTCGCGCCGCGCGAATATCGTCAATTAACTGCGTGACTTGCTGCGGGTTTTCATAATTTCGGGCAAATAAAATCACTGCGCCTGTGTTGGGATGATTGATAATTTCACGCTCTGACTCAGCAAGCGTTGTACCTGCAATATCGAGCATGACGGCACCAAAAGATTGGCTGTTTTGTTGTGTTTTCATGAATTTGTAAAAAGTTAAAAAAGTGAGGATTTAATTGTAAAAGGTTTTAATGTGTTTTGTTGATTAAACGAGAAAATTAAAAAGCCATTATAATTTGCTCACTTATGAAAGGAGATTTTTATGCAATACGATGAAAAACGTGCTTTTATGCGAGTCGATGTGAATTGTGAAATGCGCTATCGATTAGTCGATTCGGATGAGTTTCAATCAGCACTATGCACGTCATTAAGTGGTTCAGGCGTTTCATTTACCAGTTCAAAACCTTGCGAAGAAGGGCAAGCGGCTGAAATTAGCATTACGCCCCAAAGTCCACTTACGCCAACATTGACAGCATTTGTAGAAATTATTCGCGTCACGCAATCTGAATCAGGCGACTACGAAATTGCCGCTACGATTAAATCCATTAAAGGTTAAAAATGTTCACAATTACCAAAGAAGTCTATTTTTGTTACGGACACAGGCTGATGAATCACGGTGGAAAATGCCGTCATCTGCACGGTCACAGCGTCAAAGCCGCCATTTCCATCACGCACAGCGATTTGAATGAACAAAGCATGGTGTGTGATTTTTCGGAAGTAAAAGAATGCGTGGAAACGTATGTAAATACGCATTTAGACCATAATTTTTTATTGCACAAAGACGACCCGATAATCCCTGCGTTAATTCAAAACAACGAACGATTTTTGACATTAGAAGAACATCCGACAGCGGAAGTGTTAAGCAAAATGATTTTTAAACATTTGCAAGTACACGGTTTCCAAGTCAGTGAAGTGGCGTTGTGGGAAACCGCGAGCGCGTGTGCAAGTTATCGAGAATCGTGAGAAATCCCATGCCTACCTCACCGCTTAATGCCAATTTGTTTGAAGCAGAAAATGTTTTGGCAACGTTTAAAACGTTAATCAAAACCAAAGAACTCAAACTGCGTGAAAAATTTAATCCGAAATTATCGGTGTCGAAATTGCTGCGCGAGAAATCGGATTTTATCGACGGCATTTTGTGTGTGTGTTGGCAGCATTTTTTAGGCGATTCTGCAAAGAACCTGACATTATGCGCGGTAGGCGGTTACGGACGACAAGAAATGTTTCCGTATTCTGATATTGATATTTTGGTGATTTTGCCTTCGGATGAGTGCGAAGAATATCAAGAAAGTTTAGGGGCATTTTTTACGTTTTTGTGGGACATCGGTTTAAAACTTGGTTATAGCGTGCGAAGTATTTCGCAATGCGTGGACGTTGCGACAAATGACCAGACGATTATGACCAGTTTGCTCGAAATTCGACAAATTTGCGGTAATTCAAGTTTATTAAAATCACTTAAAAATGAAATTTCCCCCGACAAGATTTGGGCTTCAGACAAATTTTTTGCTGCCAAAATGGCAGAGCAAGAAGCGCGTTATGCCAAATTTCACGATACCGCTTACAACTTAGAACCCAATGTTAAAGAATGCCCTGGTGGTTTGCGCGACAGGCAAGTTATCGCGTGGGTTTTCAAACGTCACTACAACGCTGGGACGCTCAAAGAGTTAATCAAATACGGTTTTTTGCCCGAAGAAGAATACGCAGAATTAGTGCAATTACTCAGCGTGTTATGGCGCATTCGTTACGCGTTGCATTTGCTGACGAATCGTGCCGAAGATCGCTTAGTATTCGATTACCAACGCGATCTTGCCGAACAATTTGGTTTTTCTAGCGACAATCCAGAATACAACAACGACGTTGAGCAGTTTATGCAGTTTTATTTCAAAACCGTTTCGGGTTTAGAACGCTTAAACGAAATGTTGTTGCAACTTTTTAATGAACGTTTTGTGCCGCGTGAACACAATGAAGTACGCCGTTTGGATGCCAATTTTGAAACGATTAACGGCTATTTAGAAGCCGTGGATTCACAAGTTTTTGAACGTAATCCGCTCGCGTTGCTCGAATTATTTTTGATTTTAGAGCAACATCAAGAAATCAAAGGCGTTCGCGCCACGATGTTGCGTTTAATTCGTAAGAATTTATATTTGATTGACGATAAATTTCGCTCAAATAAAGCGGCAAATCATTTATTTATTGAAGCATTCCGTCAGCCTCACGGCATTACCAATCAGTTACGGCGCATGAATCGGTACGGTGTTTTATCCGCGTATTTGCCTGCATTTACAAACATTGTGGCGCGAATGCAATACGATTTATTTCACATTTACACCGTCGATGAACACACGCTTTTTGTGGTGCGAAATCTGCGCCGTTTTACGATTGATAAACACAGCGACGAATTTCCGTTTTGTAACGCCGTTTTTCAATTGATTTCCAAACCTGAGTTGCTGTATTTAGCGGCGTTATTTCACGATATTGCCAAAGGTCAACATGGCGACCACAGCGTGTTAGGTGAAAAAATCGTGCGTGAGTTTTGCGTTCAACACGATATTTCAACGCACGATACAAATTTAATGGCGTGGCTGGTTCGTAATCATTTAGTGATGTCCACGACCGCACAACGCAAAGATATTTCTGACCCTGACGTGATTCATACTTTCGCGCAAATTGTTGGCAATACCGAGTATTTGAATTATTTGTATTTGCTCACTGTTGCTGATATTCGCGCCACGAATCCTGAGCTTTGGAATTCGTGGAAAGATGCGCTGTTAAAAGAACTTTATAGCGAAACGCATCATGTGATTGGTACAGGTTTGCCAAATCCTGCCGCGGTATCTGAGCGTTTAGCCGAAAATAAGCAAGAAGCAAAAACGGAATTACTCAAATTGGGGATGAATGAAGCCACGATTGATTTTGCGTGGCAGCACGTTAGTGATGATTATTTTTTGCGTTATTCGGATGATGAAATTGCGTGGCACACGATAGCGATTGCGGCATCAAATGAACAAGATTTGCCGCTCGTTTTATTGCGCCCACAAACGCAACGCGGTAGTGCGGAAGTTTTTATTTACATGAAAAATGAAGGCACGATTTTTTCACACGCAACTGAAACGCTCGACCAATTGGGTTTAACAATTTTAGATGCGCGAATTATGACTACGCTCGATGACTACGTTTTAAATAGTTTTTTGGTGTTGGAACAAACGGGCGATGCAATTGAAGATTTGTGTCGAGAAGTGCATATTTGCTCGTCGTTGCGACAAAATTTGTTGCAAAGCAAAGTTTCTAAAACCCGAAACATTCATCGACAATCGCAGTCGCGTCAAGCGAAACATTTTCCGATTCCAACGAGTGTTAATTTTCACGTCGATTCACTTGGGCGTTATACGATTATCGAATTGATTAGCACTGACCATGCAGGTTTGTTGTCAAAAGTCGGGCAAGTCTTTGTGCAACAGAAAATTCATTTGCATAACGCGAAAATTTCCACAATTGGCAGCCGTGTGGAAGATATGTTTTATGTGACGGATGAGGATAATTTACCGATTGATAATCCACAAAAATTGGAAGCCTTAAAAAAGGCGATTCTTAAACAATTAGACGTTTTGTAGTTTTGTAGTAGTTTTGTAGGGGCGAATCATATTCGCCCAACATACACGCCATTTTGATGATATAGGTAAATTTCCATTGTGAAATTTTTGTGAGTTTATGGGCGAATGTGATTCGCCCCTACGTTTTGCGTTAATTGAACGTAATGATTGGCGCAAAACCGCCGCCGACTGTACGAAAATTGGTGGTTTGTCCTTGATAAAGCCGCGCACACGTCAATTGAATTTTTCCGTCATAAACGTAAGCGCGTAAATCTACTTTGAAACAAGCGTATTCCTCACCAATTTGTACCGCTTGCGTTTGCGGCGGCACAAACGTTTGTGCGACATAATCGCCCGCTAAAATTTCTTCAAAAACACGCTTCGTTAATTTTTCTCCGCGATACGCCGCTTTGCTACCGTAACCTTTTGCGGGTTTGAAAAATAATTGTTTTCGCCCCGCCCATAAACATTGTGCATTTTTGGCTTCAACCAAAATGGTAGACGCAATCCCGTTTAACAAACAACGCTGTGTTTTTTCATCTACGCCAAATGATTCCAAACGTTTTTCATTGCTCAAAATTGCTAGATTTCGTTTATCGGCATAAAGCGCGTGCGCTCTTGGATGCGGCGTAATCACTACGTTATCCGCTAAATATGCGGCGGCTAAGGCTTGTTGATTAGTTTCGAGCAAAGCAAAATCGGTCAAACGGTTATAAACCAAATCAATCGGCGTATTTTCGTACCACAATTTTTGCGAGTGATAACGCAAATTTTCAGGCGCACAAATAATCGTTTGAATACCGTTTGCTTCAAAAAGTTGTTTGAACTGCAAAAATTCGGAGTACAGATATTGCGTTTGCGGCGATTCGTCAACGATAGCAATCGTTTTTAACGGCTGTGAAAATCCGCGTGAAAGCTGCCATTCTTCTTGGAACATTTCGACAAAGTACGCGGCATTTTCGGTTTTAAATTTCATCGAATTGAGCAACGCACCGCCTGCATTCGTATTGATTTCAATGAGTTTAGGTTCGCCCTTTTCATCAATATGAAAATCGTAACCAAAAAATACGCCGCGTGCTTTCGGGACAAAATGCGCGGTTTTCGGCGCATCCGTTAAAACGTGAGTTTGATAAGCGGGCAGGGCGATAACGCTTTCAATGGCAGTGATAATGTCACGAAGATTTTCTAAAACCGTTTCTTCGATAAAAACCGATGAATAAGCAAAAAAGTTTTCAGGAAGTGGGGCATCAAGACGCGAGGGCGCGTCTTGATTAACTGTTTGGGAATTCAAATTTATTTACGCGCGAATTTTTTCATTAACGCGGATTGTTGTGGTTGTTGCGTTGATGTGGGTTGAGCGGGTGCAACAGGAATTTCAATCGCTGGCGCAGGTTGAATTTGTACAACGGGCTGTGGTGCTACAACTTGTGGTTGTGCAATAGGTGCAGGCTGAGCAAAAACAGGTGCTGGCGCAGGTGTTGGAATTGAAACTGTGCTGTATAAATTGAAATTATCGTTGAGCGATTGCACTAAATCTTTTGCTTTTGCGAGCAGATTAGCCAAACGCGCTTTTGATTTTTTGTTCCAGCCAACAGGTTCGCTCACAGGTAACATG
>JAQTXN010000140.1 GCA_028688755.1 Methylococcales bacterium
TCTGCGGGTGAACCTTGCTGTTCGATTCTGCCTTTATTTAAAACCACCACTTGACTCGCTACTTCCATTGCTTCTTCTTGGTCATGCGTCACGAAAATACTGGTGACATTTAACTCGTGATGCAACGAACGAAGCCATTGGCGCAAATCTTTCCTCACACTCGCATCTAACGCGCCAAATGGCTCGTCAAGTAACAAAACTGATGGCTCAACTGCCAATGCTCTTGCTAACGCAATTCGCTGACGTTGTCCGCCTGAAAGCTGGTCAGGAAAGCGATTATGCAGCCAATCCAGTTGCACAAGTTCTAGCAGGGCATGTGTTTTTCTAGCGATTTCCGCTTCACTTGGACGTACTTTCTTATCTTTAACACGCATTCCAAATGCCACATTATCGAACACCGTCATGTGGCGAAACAGCGCGTAATGTTGAAACACAAAACCGATGCCGCGTTGGCTGACGTGAAAATCTGTTTTATCTTCGCCATTTAACAGAATTTTTCCTTTATCGGTTTGTTCAAGTCCTGCGATGATGCGTAATAACGTGGTTTTTCCGCAACCCGAAGGTCCTAATAGCGCGACTAATTCACCTTCGGGAATTTCTAAATCAATATCGTGAAGTGCCGAAAAATCGCCAAAATTTTTGCTAATGTTTGAAAGCACAATGCTCATAATTCTTAACCCTTTAAATTTCTAAAGTGATGCAGTTGCACGGTCATTTTTTTGTTTCCATTCTAAAAATGTTTTTAAAATTAAGGTGACTACAGCAAGTGCCGCGAGAACCGATGCGCCCGCAAATGCGCTCACGCTGTCGTATTCGTTGTAACTGACTTCAACGTGCAAAGGTAACGTATTCGTTAAACTGCGAATATGTCTCGAAACGACCGATACTGCGCCAAACTCGCCCATCGCTCGTGCGTTGCAAAGCAAAACGCCATAAAGTAATGCCCATTTGATGTTTGGCAACGTAATTTTGAAAAACATTTGCCAACCACTTGCACCCAGCGACAAAGACGCTTCCTCTTCTTCGCTGCCCATTTCTTGCATTAACGGAATTAACTGCCGTGCCACGAAAGGGAAGGTGATAAAAATAGTTGCTAACACAATGCCTGGAACAGCGAAAATGATTTTAATATTGTGTTCAAGTAGCCATTCCCCCATCCAACCTTGCGTACCAAACACCAACACAAAAATTAAACCTGAAATCACGGGCGATACGGAGAACGGTAAATCAATCAAGGTAATCAAGAGACTTTTACCGCGAAATTCAAAGCGCGTAATTGCCCATGCTGCCGCGACACCAAAAACTGTATTCAACGGAACAGTAATCAAGGCGGTAAATAAGGTAAGACGCATTGCCGCAAGCATATCTTTTTGCGTTAAAGCCGAGACATAAGCGTCAAAGCCTTTCGCAAAGGCTTGAAAAATGACCAAAACTAACGGCACGCATAAAAATAAAATCAAAAAACTCAACGCGATAAAAATTAAACTTTGGCGCACCCAATTCGCATCGCCTAGCGTATTTTGATGCACCGTTCTTGAAATGACAGCACTCATAAAAATTTCCTAAAGTTGTCCTGAACGTTTGCGAACAATGTATTGCAAGAAGTTAATTAGCAGTAATAACAAAAATGAAATCACGAGCATCGTGAGGGCAATCGCCGTCGCACCTGGAATATCGTATTGCTCCAATTTTGTAATGATGAGCAGCGGCACAATTTCTGAAACGTAAGGTAAATTGCCCGCGATAAAAATCACCGAACCGTATTCGCCTACGCCTCTTGCAAATGACAATGCAAAACCTGTCAGCAAAGCAGGGAAGATGTTGGGGAAAATAATTTTGGTAAAAACTTGCCAGCGCGTTGCACCGAGACTCGACGCGGCTTCTTCCATGCGTGAATCAAATTCTTGCAACACAGGTTCAACTGTTCGCACGACAAAGGGAATACTGATGAAAATCAGTGCTACAACGATTCCAGCGGGTTTGAAGCCAATTTGTAAATCAAAATGTTGTTTGAGAAATTTACCTAGCAAACCACTTGGTTGAAAAATAGTCGCTAGCACAATGCCAGCGACAGCGGTAGGTAAGGCAAAAGGTAAATCAATTAACGCATGAAAAAAACGTTTTCCAACAAAGGTATAGCGCGTTAAAACCCACGCAACAATAAAACCAAAGAAACTCGCAATCACCGCAGCACCTAAAGCGGTACTGAAACTTACGCGAAATGCTGCAACAACTCGTTTATTAGTAATGATGTTTAAATAATCATCAAAACTAAGCTGAAAACTTTTAAAAACCAATGTACTCAGTGGAATCAAAACCACCAAGCTCAAATAAAGCAACGTAAAACTAATCGTCGGGCGAAAGGCAGGCATGATGCGACTTTGGCTCATGATTTTTTATTTCCTCGTGTGGGCTATGTTGGTTTGAATGGTAAAGAAGTTTTGAAAAGAAATGAAACGATGAATTTCGATAGTCATATCGAAAAATTAGATGTTTAAAAAGTGAAGAAATTTAATTTTAATATCTTATTTTTGGATATAAATATCTAAAAATAACGTTTTTCAACTTTCTGCCGATTAAATACTATTGTTGTACATAAGCAAAAAATGTTGTTTTTTACAGAAAAGGTTGGAACAGTTATGAAATACACGTTTATTAAAGTAAGCACTTTCGCTTTGCTTTCATTAGCAAATCTTGCGAATGCCGAAGATTTTTATCAAAAAACCAAAGGCTATCGCGTTGAACCCGAACCCGATCCACCAAGTTATGTTCGCAATTTAAGCAAAACCCAATTTGAACAATTTCGTGATATTGAATGGCTTGATGTCGGTTTAGATTTTCGTACTCGTTATGAATACCGAGAAAATGATTATCGCCCTTGGACAGATACTTCATCAGGAAAATCGGTGACTAAATATCGAGATGCCCCTAACGATGTCTGGTTGCTTAGAACTCGCGCTTATTTGGGCGTAAAGGATATTTTAGACCCCTTACGTTTTGCCGTTGAGTTTCAAGATTCACGCAGTTATGGCGACCGCTATGAAACATCAACTAACGATGTGAATGAATTCGAATTGATTCAAGGTTATGCCGAACTTTATTTTGATAATGCTCTTGGCAATAATCGCCCGATCAACATTCGTGCAGGTCGGCAGTCTTTTGAATTGTTAGATAAGCGATTGATTGCAAATAACCAATTCCGTAATACATCGAATAACTTTGAAGGTTTTCGGATGCGTTTTGGAAAACAGCAAAATAATTGGGATTTAGATACCTTCGGAATGCAACCGATTGAGAAATTGAAATATGATTTTGACCGCCCAGATGAACACACTTGGATTTATGGTGGTGTATTAAGTATTCGTCAATGGTCAGAATTTGCCACAATTCAACCATATTTAATTGGTCGCAAAACAAATGGCGATTTAAAAAATAACATCGCTGATATGGATATTTATTCACCAGGTTTGAGAGTTTATGGATTAGTTGGCGATAGTGGTTTTGACTACGATACGGATTTAACAAAACAATTTGGTCGCTATGGCAGTATTTCTGCTGGCAAACAAAAAATGTTGCAGCAAGACGCGCTAGCCTATTCGTTAGAGCTGGGTTATACCTTCGATCATGAATGGAAACCTCGAACCAGCATTTATTATGGTTATGGTAGCGGCGACAAAAATGGCAAAGACAGTATCAACCAACACATGGATACGTTTTATGGATTTAATCAGCCGTGGTCACGAAACGATTATTTTTCATGGGAAAACCTTCATGCCCCAAAAGCGCGTGTAGAATTTACCCCCTATAAAGATGTTCGTATTGACACAGGTTATAACGCTTATTGGCTTGCAAGTGCGACAGATGCTTGGAAAAGAGCAGGACTTTCAGACCCAACAGGAAAAAGCGGAAGTTTCCTTGGGCATGAATTTGATGCTCGGGTGCGTCATCAGTTGAATCCTTATGTCGATTGGAGTTTGAGTTATTCTCGATTCGAACCTGGTGATTTTACTACAGCGGTAGCAAAAAACGCGGGACCTTTCACATCAGAGGCAACTAACTTTTTTTATTTTGAAGTTTCTGTAAATGCTTTCGGCGACGGAAAACCAAAATATAAATAAAACGCTTCACACAAACCGCTCCTGTTTTATAAACACGGAGCGGTTTTTTTGTTTACTCTTTTCAAATCGAATTTTTCGATGCCACTATCGAAATTCATCGTTTTATTTCAATAAAAAATTTCTTTACTATTCAAATCACTGCACAACTTGTGTGCATCAAATTAGAAATTTTTAATCGGAGAAATTAAGATGAAAACAGCCTCATTTTTAAAACCTGCTCTCACGGGGTTGGCATTATTGTTAAGCGCAAACGTTTTTGCTGAGAGAACATTGCTGAACGTTTCGTATGACCCAACTCGTGAGCTTTACAAAGAATTCAATCAAGTTTTCCTCAAACATTGGAAAGAAAAAACGGGTGAAGATGTTGCTATTCAACAATCACACGGCGGGGGTGGCAAACAAACTCGCGCTGTCATTGAGGGATTGCAAGCGGATGTCGTGACACTTGCTTTGCCTTATGACATTGACCAAATTCACGAAAAAGCAGGTTTATTACCTAAAGATTGGCAAACCAAATTGCCTAATAACAGCATTCCGTACACCTCTACGATTGTGTTTTTGGTTCGTAAAGGCAATTCTAAAGCGATTAAAAATTGGGATGATTTAATCAAAGACGGCGTGTCAGTTGTTACGCCAAATCCAAAAACATCAGGCGGCGCACGTTACAACTATTTAGCCGCGTGGCATTTTGCGGAAAAAAAATCAGGCAATGAAGCAGGCGCAAAAGAGTTTGTCAGCAAATTATTTAAAAATGTTCCCGTTTTAGATTCAGGCGCACGCGGTTCGACAACAACATTTGTAGAACGTGAAATTGGTGACGTGTTAATTACTTGGGAAAACGAAGCGTATTTAGTTCTCAAAGAATTTGGCGCGGATAAATATGAAATCGTCACGCCGCCTTCGAGCATTTTGGCTGAAACGCCTGTGGCAGTTGTTGAAAAAGTGGCAAAAAAGAATGGCACAACAGACTTAGCCACCGATTATTTGAATTATCTTTACACCAAAGAAGCGCAAGAAATTATTGCAAAAAGTTATTACCGTCCAACGGACAAAGACATCGCAGCAAAATACGCGAAACAATTTCCTAAGTTGGAATTGATTACGGTCAAAGAATTAGGGGGGTGGCAAGCCGTTCAAGCGAAACATTTCAACGACGATGGAATTTTTGATCAAATCGTCGCTGAAAATAACAAATAGTTTGTTGATGATGGATGAACAGTTGACGTGTCTTACGTCAACTGTTCTAAGTTGCCTATTGAGCGGTGAACCTGTAAACATAATCCATTTAATTTTTTACGAAACAGCGGCATAAAGCATTTGAGCAATATGACGTGGCTTTTCAAAACCACCTTAAACTGTTACAAAACGTTCATTAAGAGGCGTTTGCGACAAGTGAAATGGTGAATTTATTTAGTTCTTGAATGCACGGGAAGTTCATTATCTAATGACACTCGAATACAAGTTAAAATGATTTAAAACAATTATCTGGGATGTTTGAAATGCAAAAAGAAAATTATGTGATTAGGCATATTGGCAGAATTATCTTAGCAATAGCTCTATTTGGCTTTTTTATGATTGGGCTGACTATTTGGTTTTACATTCACCATTCAGGCAAAACTATTGACGGCTTAGTTCTTACCGACATGGGAGTGAGTGGAGATTATTTCGGCGGACTTCTTAATCCAATCTTTAGTTTTTTTGCGTTAATTGCTCTTTTATTCACGCTGTATGTACAAAGGGATGAGATTAAACAAATTTTTAAAACTAAACAAATAGAAAAACTAGAAGAGCTTCTTGGATATGCACTCGAATTTAAACAGCTTATAGATGAAGACCTAAAAGAAACATTTAAACTGGGCGATAAACTGAAAATGCCCTTAGATGAAATAAAAAAGCATGATTTTGATTCTTTATTAGTTCTGAATACAGCCCCAACGTGTCAACTCAGAATTGAAGCATTAACAACATTGCATTTTCCTGAGTTAGCACAGGAATCAAAAGATTTAATTATGAGTTATAAAAATTTTCAAAATGAAAACGTAGTATTTCAGAAGAAAATACAAGAAACTTTGAAAAAAATGGTGTTGCCAGCTGAAATTTTGGATACGTCAAACGCCAATGTTGAAAAAGACCTAGAAAAAAATAATCTCATAAATTTACAAACAGCTTTCTTTTTACACTTACAGTATTTTTGTAACAGATGTTACCAATTATCTTGTGAAATAAAAGGTACTGATTGTGTTATGTATGACCTAGAAAAAGAAACATAGAAGATTATACGCGATGCTCAACTTTCAAATTTGAACCAACCCGTCAAATTGTATAGCGGGTCGATACAATAACGTGTTGATAAATGAACAAACGAGATGAGCGAGTATTTTGCGATTCAAGCGATTGCTTAAATGCCACCAGTCACGCGCTCGAACTTTTTCAATGTGAAGTCGTTCAGCAAGTTGCCCAATAACGG
>JAQTXN010000013.1 GCA_028688755.1 Methylococcales bacterium
TCAAGGGGGCGACATGGCTTCGACGTGGGTAGCAAAACCTAGAGTGCATGCCGAGGACAGTACACCTCGTAAATCCTACTGAAACTTAAGTATTCGCAAACGACGAAAACTACTCAATGGCTCTCGCTGCTTAATAACAGCCTCCATTCCTTTGACCATCTGTGCTTATGCGGGTGGAGTTCTTTCGGGGACGCTCAGAGGTCATTTACATAAGATCGCGCTGAAGTTTGTCTGGGATGGATGCGCTAAAACTCTACAGAATCGCGGATAACTTTTTTGGCTCGACGGAATGTTACCCGCTAAATCAAAGCTCGAGATAAGCATGTAGACCTTGTGGCGGAGTGCTTACGGACGGGGGTTCAATTCCCCCCGCCTCCACCAAATATAAGTTTTAAGAAATTCGATACAGTCTAATAACCCGCAAGTTTTCTAACTTAGCGGGTTTTTTATTGTCCAACGAAATACAATAAAATCCAGTAAAAACTTGCATTTTATGCAGTAACTTTTACAGTAACACCTAAAATTACTGCTTTTTTAGTTAGGAGTTACTGCAAATGGCAAAAGAGTTACTGACAGATGTTACTGTACGCAACGCAAAAGCTATCGATAAAGACCTCCGCCTCAATGACGGCAGCGGATTGTATCTGCTGATTAAATTAAATGGTGCGAAATGGTGGCGGTTTGATTACACCATTAACGGAAAACGCAAAACGCTTTCACTTGGGACTTATCCATCGACGACATTAAAAGATGTTCGCAACAAAGCCGCCGAAGCGCGAAATTATGTTGCAAACGGCATTGACCCTAGCGACACGCGCAAAACGGTAAAAGCTCAACAACAAGTTACCGCTGAAAATACAAAGCGACTTGATGCAGGCTTACCGTTAATTGATAGTTTTCAAGCGTTGGCTTTGGAATGGTTTGATAAAAAAATGCTCGATAAATCAGACAGTCATCAAAAACGTACTAAAGGTTTATTGGAGCGTGACATATTCGCATGGCTTGGCAATCGCCCAATTGCTGAAATTAAAGCACCTGAATTGTTAGAGATATTACGTCGAATTGAAAGCCGCAACGCAATCGAAACCGCGCATCGTGCTTTGCAAACGTGTGGGCAAATTTTTCGTTACGCCGAGGCAACGGGACGAGTTGAACGCGATATTACACAAGCATTAAAAGGCGCATTAACATCCGTCAATGGTGGCAATTTTTCTTCGATGACTGACCCACAACAAGTTTCAATACTCTTGAAAGCGATTGATATTTACAGTGGTTCATTTGTTGTTAAATCGGCATTGCAACTCGCGCCACTGGTTTTTGTTCGCCCAAGCGAATTGCGACAAGCTGAATGGCAACATATCGACCTTGAAACTAAAGAATGGCGTTATTTAGTTACCAAAACGCAAACGCAACATATCGTGCCATTATCAAAACAAGCGGTTGGGATTTTAACTAATTTGTATCCCTTAACAGGTAACGGACGATTTATATTCCCCAGTGCGAGAACACCAGACGGCTCAAGAGCTATGTCAGACGTTGCATTATTAGCCGCATTACGCCGTATGGGCTTTGATAAATCTGAAATGAGCGTACACGGATTTAGAGCGATGGCACGAACGATTCTTGATGAAGTATTAGGATTTAGACCTGATTTTATTGAACATCAATTAGCACATGCCGTGCGTGACCCAAACGGACGCGCATACAACAGAACCGAGCATTTAGAAGAACGCCGAAAAATGATGCAATCATGGGCGGATTATTTGGATAGTTTGAAAAATGGTTAGATATTGTGCAACTTGAAATCATCGACATTCATAGTATTTCTACGCAAGGCTTCACCAAGCCGCTGCATTGCAAATTATCCAATGGCAAAAATCACTATGCAAAAGGAAAACGCGCCACCGCTTCAGGTTTGATTAAAGAATGGATGGCAGCGAATTTAGCTAAGGTTCTTAATTTACCTATTCCTAACTTCTGCATTGTGTATGCCGACAAACGGCTGACTGATAGGTTTGATAAAGATTTTGGACATGGTGAGGTTTTTGCTTCGGAATGTATTGAATTTGCCGATGAATTTGATTACCAGTCTCCAATTGATAGCACATTGCAACGAGACATTTTGCTGTTTGATTTGTGGATAGAAAACGAAGACCGAACGTTAAATGAAGCTCATTCGGGCAATCCCAATTTGTTATGGGCGCGAAATCAGCTTTATGTTATTGACCACAATTTGGCGTTTGAGGATGAGTTTAATCAGGCAGATTTTTGGCAAACACACGTTTTTCGAGCATGGCAGTTTGAAATCAACGAACGTTCTCAATTTGAACAGCGATTACAAAACGCGCTTTTAGACTGGCAAAAATGGTGGTCGGACGTTCCCGAAAGTTGGAAAGAAGCCAATCACAATTTTGATGAACAAAGAACGTTAAAACGACTTACCGAAGAAGCGCACGGAAACATTTGGTTAAAACTATGAACAAGCAAATATGCAGTTACAGCATTATTCGTTTTCAACCGTTCCCAGAAACGGAAGAATTCGCCAACATTGGCATTGTGCTTTATGCCCATGACAGCCGACTGTTGTGTTTCAAATTATTATCAGGGCGAGAATATGGGCGTGTTACCCATTTTTTCGAGCCACTCGACCGAAGCATTTACAGTGAAACGATTAAATATCTCAACGCAAAACTAAAGAATGCACGTCACACATTATCCTTCTATGACGAGTTAATTCGCCCTCGTGAAAGTATTGTGCGTTATAGCAACAATCGCGTGCTATTTAGTGAAAATATCGACGCAACGATGGATGAATTATTTGGGCATTACGTTAAACGTAATTTTGCTCACCATGAAGATTTTGAAGAAACAATACAAAAACGAGTGACATCGTTGTTGCGCGATTCGCACTTAGAATCAAAATTTATCAGTGGCGCGTTGGGTAATGAAAAATACCATGTTCATTTTCCTTTCGTCGATGAACAAAATCAGAAGGCGATTAAACCGATTCACTTTTGCCACAATGACAGTCGAAAAATTATTGAGCATGGCGCGACATGGTTAATGAAAGTGCAACAGCTCAAGCGCAGTGGATTTGTTAAATCTGAAAACGTACTTTTCACTTATCGTGCGCCAAATGAAAATCAAGGCATTCTGTTTGAAGCGTTCTGTGATGTTAAAGCTCAAATAGAAGATGCTTGTGTTGTCATGGCGAATATCGAGCAATCACAGGCTATTTTGAAGTTCTTACAATAATTTGCTGATTTTGCAGTCAGCATTACTCAATAACTAAGCCTAGCTCGACGGGGCGATAAGTCGGATATGCCTTAACCGATTGGCTTGGTTTCTTTTTTTAATGCGTGAAAATTCATTAAAAGTATGACGAGTTCGATTGTTGCAGAAGTATGTTAATGGGCAGTAATTTGTTGTTAGAGCTGACATTAAATTTGATGAAATTTCACCATCGAAATTTTAAAGAGTTACTTTCGACCGTTGAAACACGACACGATGAATTTTATCGAAACGCAATTGAAAAAGTAGAACGTGCATTAGTTTCATGTTACGGCGAAAGAGAGATTTCATTACAGCAATTATCCGCAACATTTAGACGTGGCGATTTACTTGAAATGTTGATTTTATGAATGTTCAGCAGGGGACAATTTTTCCCCTGCCGAAATGTTTCAGATGGTTTGTTCAAAATCAATACAATTTTCTCGCCCACACATACCAAGTTGTATCTAACCAAACCCAGTAACCTGCGTGACCAACTTGACCGCACCACTCTCCACCTTGCCAATAGCCATAGTCGTGGAAATAACCATATTTTGCACTATCACTTGGGCAACTCAATTCTTGAATCAAACCATCATAACGACCATTTGATGACGCAGTTGGTGGTTCGTTCGCAACGCTGTAGTTGATGCAAGCGGTTAGACTTATTAACGTAATCGCTAATAACATTTTTCTTAGTATTTTCATGTGTTATTCATCCAAATAATTAAGCAAATTAAAATTCTATTTCACTTTTAAAAACTTCACCAACTTTACCGAATTTTCGTCACGTTTCAAAATTTCCAAAATATGACCATGCAAACGAATACTGGTACCTTCGTTTGGAATCGTTTCCATGAAATCTAAAATCAACCCGTTTAATGTTTTTGCAACTTCGGTGGGTAAATCCCATTGCATAACGCGGTTGAGTTCACGCACGGTAATACTCGCTTCGACCAAATAGCTTCCATCCAATTGTTTACGCACCGAATTTTCTTCATCCGTAATCAATTCTCCGACAATTTCTTGCAACAAATCATCTAATGTCACTAAACCTTGCACATCGCCGTATTCATCGACGACCAACCCGACGCGGATTTTCTCATTTTTGAAATGCAACATTTGGGTGTGAACAGGCGTACTTTCAGGAATAAAAGTGGGTTTGGTGAGCAAACTGATGATGGTTTGTTTATCAAAATCTTCATGGTGAATTTCGACCAATACTTTTCGCAAATGCAAAAAGCCAATCACGCGGTCAACATTTTGTTTATAAACGGGCAAACGAGTATGCGGACTATTTTTGATTTGCGAAATAATTTCTTCAATCGACAATTCCAAATCAATACCGACAATTTCATGACGCGGGGTCATGATGTCTTCAACGGTTGCTGAATCTAAATCCAAAATTCCCAGCAGCATTTTTTGATAACGATGCGGCATCACACTTTCTGCTTCTGAAATAATGCTTTTTAATTCATCTTTATTCAGTTCATCTTGTCCCACTTTCGACGTATCAACTTTCATTATGCGAAGCAGGCAATGTGCTAACGTATTAACTAGCCAAACAATAGGATAAAAAATTTTGAGCAGTCCCGTGAAAATCCATGCTGAAGGAAAAGCGAGTAATTCGGGTTTGATTGTGGCAAGAGTTTTGGGTGTAACTTCTGAAAAAATGAGCATGACAAGTGTCAATAATGCAGCGGCGATGGCAACGCTGGATTCTTCGTCAGCGTAAAGTTTTATCGCAATGACTGTCGCAATAGATGACGCAAAGTTATTAACGAAATTATTGCAAAGTAGAATTAAACCTAAAACCCGATCAGGACGTTGTAAAAGCCGATTTGCGCGGATTGCACCAGAATGTTTTAACTTCACTAAATGTCGCAATCGATAGCGATTTAGGGTCATTAAAGAAGTTTCAGAACCAGAAAAAAAGGCAGATAACACTAACATCAACAAAAGTAAGCCAAGCAGCATACTTAAAGGCATATCGTTCAAGGAAAACGCTCGCGGAGTTGTTAATAACGTCTCTAGTGTCTACGGTGGCAAATTTTTGTCAAGTGTAAAAACTGCCACATTTTTGTCTTTTTGTGTTCAAATCACATTAACAAAGTGCAATAATGGTATGAAATAAAACAGCTTTTAATTGAAATTGAACATAATACTGGACAGGTAAGTTGAAAGTAAAATGCAGTTGTTCATCAAAAAGCTAAAGTGCAAACCTTCTTTTGCATTAAATTTTTACTACTCTAATGTGCCTTAAATCATATCGCATAAATTTTTAAGTTTAACTGAGTGAACCGTATGGCTTTATTAACCCCCATTTTGTTAATTGACGATAATCAAACGCGCATCCAACAAGTTGAAATTATTTTTCAATTTATGGGGTATGAAGTGAAAACCATCGGGTCAGATAATTACGCTGACTATTTGCATGAAATCAATCGAGTTTGTAGCATTTTTATCGGTGAGGGCATACGCAAACAATTCATGATTTTGAATGAAATTGTGGAAATGGCGCGAATCCCCGTCATTTTTCTGACTGATAGTGATGAAGAAATTGCTGTCGAGAAAGTTCACGAAAAATTGTTCCATGTCTTGCCAACACCGTTACAACACACACACGTCGCACCGCTGCTTGCAAAACTCCCCGTTAATCGTACTAGTTCTCCCAACACTGTTACGTTTGAAACACAAAAAATTGTTTTAAACGATGCTGAAAACGCCAACGCACTTTCATTAGTTGCTGAAAGATTGAAAGGCAATAGCGCGGCAATGGTGCAAATTCGAAAAATGATTGCTCAAGTTGCCGAATCGGACGCAACCGTTTTAATTTTAGGGGAATCTGGAACAGGGAAAGAAGTTGTTGCAAACGCCTTGCACGATGCGTCATTACGCCGTGATAAACCCTTTGTCCCCATTAACTGCGGTGCGATTCCTGCTGAATTATTAGAAAGTGAATTATTCGGTCATGAAAAAGGCGCATTCACTGGTGCGTTAACGGCTAGGCAAGGGCGTTTTGAAATGGCAGAAGGTGGCACGTTATTTTTAGATGAAATCGGCGATATGCCGCTTGCGATGCAGGTGAAGTTGTTGCGCGTGTTGCAAGAACGAAATTTTGAGCGTGTCGGTGGAAATAAAACGATTCAATGTGACGTGCGCGTGATTGCGGCGACACATCGACATTTAGAAAATGAAATCAAAAACAATCGTTTCCGTGAAGATTTATTTTATCGGTTAAATGTGTTTCCCATCGAAATGCCGCCGTTAAAAGAACGCGCTGAAGATATTCCTGTTCTAATTGAAGAGTTAATTACTCGCATGGCAAAAGCCAATCGCGGTTTTGTGAAATTGACACCGAATGCGCTTGCAACGCTTATGCACTATGAATGGCAAGGCAACGTGCGTGAATTAGCGAATTTAATTGAGCGTCTAGCCATTATCTATCCTAAAGGGCTAGTCGATGTCGATGACTTACCTGAAAAATTCAAACAATATCGCATTGAAGCAAAAATTGATTTCACCTTGCCCGATATGCCAGAAAGTGACGATGACGAAGATAAAATTAAAGGTCGTCAAGAAATTGTCGAAAATATGACATCGATGACGCAGACAACGCCTGATGAAATGTTTGCGTTGATGAGTCCGCATGAATATGTGCCTGAAACCTCGGTGCAATTACCCGAAGAAGGTATTGATTTAAAAGAATACCTAAACAACATGGAATTTGATTTAATTCGTCAAGCTCTTGAAGAATGTAATGGTGTTGTCGCGCACGCCGCGAAACGTCTCAATATGCGCCGCACAACCTTAGTTGAAAAATTACGAAAATTTGATTTATCGCGTTAAAACAATGTCGCTTTTTTGACGATTAAATCATTTTTCTCACTGGCATCAATTGTGCTTAAACAATTGCAATCGCCCTAGATATTTAGATAGAGAGAATAAAAATGAACGACATTCGCATCACTCCCGCTTTAGAACAAATTCGCAATTTATCTGTTGCTGCGGGTAGCAGCGTCCCCGAAACACCTACGGAAGGCATTGATTTTGGTACGATCCTTAAAGATACCATTAACAATGTGAATGAAAAACAGCAAGTTTCCAGTAAATTAAAAACCGCTTTTGAGGCTGGCGATAAAACAATGAATTTGGCTGAAGTGATGGTTGCTTCACAAAAAGCCGATGTCTCCTTCAAAGCATTGACGCAGGTTCGCAATAAATTAGTTGAAGCCTACAAAGATGTTATGAATATGCCCATGTAATCTAACCACCAGTGAATAACAATGAGTGATCAAAATAGCACAAATCCACTCGCTGCGACGGGTGGCACGGATATAACAACAGGTGATTCAGGCGGCGGATTCTTATCAGGTTTGCATCTTGAAGGACATCCTGCCATTCGCGGACTTTCGCAATTAACGCTTGCTCGCCAAGTAGCCATTATGCTTGGTTTAGCATTAAGCGTAGCGATTGGGATTGCCGTTGTTTTATGGTCGCAAGATGCGAATTACGCGCGGCTTTATACTGAATTAAATGACAAAGACACCGCTGAAATTCTCGATGCGTTAAATGCCCAAGGCGTGAAATATAAAATCGAAGAAGGTGGCGCGATTATGGTGTTGGCGGATAAAGTCAATGACACCAAAATCAAACTTGCGGCGCAAGGTTTGCCAAAAAGTAACAGCTTAGGCTATGAATTACTCGACAAAGAACAAAGTTTTGGCACCAGTAAAACCGCAGAATTATCGCGTCATCAACGTGCTTTAGAAGGCGAAATTGCTCGCACTATCATGTCGATTCAAAGCGTGAAAAATGCGCGAGTTTTATTAGCGTTGCCTGTGCAATCGGTTTTTGTTCGTGAACGTAAAAAACCAAGCGCGTCAGTGATTGTGCATTTGTATCAAGGTCGCACGCTCGACAAAGGGCAGGTTGAAGCGATTGTGCATTTAGTTTCGTCTAGCGTGCCACAACTCGATGCCGACCACGTCACGGTTGTTGATTACAAAGGGCAAATGCTTAATTCTCGTGCAAGTGCCGCCGAAAATTTGACGGCAAGTCAATTTGAATACAAAACAGGCATCGAAGAGCATTTAATGCACCGCATTGAAAACATTATGTCGCCACTCGTTGGGGCAGAAGCGATGCGTGTTCAAATTTCCGCTGATGTCGATTTCACTGAAACAGACAAAACACAGGAAATGTTTAATCCTGACTTGCCTGCACTTCGCAGTGAACAAACCACGGACGAACAAAATAAAGAAAATCCACAAGGTGTACCTGGTGCATTGAGTAATCAGCCAACACCCGCAGGTGCAGCGATTGAAACCATTCCGCCTGTTTCGCCAAATTCACTCGTCACCGATACAAATGGCAAAGGTTATGCGTCAAAAACAGCGACTCGTAACTATGAACTCGATAAAACGATTACGCATACTAAATTAGCAACAGGTGTTTTACGTCGTTTATCAGTTGCCGTGGTGGTTGATGATAGACACATTCCGCAATCGGATGGCGCGACAAAATCACAACCTTACGCACAAGAAGACTTGAATCGTTTTAATGATTTAGTTAAACAAGCGGTTGGTTTTGACAGCGGACGTGGCGATCAAGTAACCGTCACAAACGTGAGTTTCAGAGGTGCTGATTTAGATTTACCACCAGAATTGCCATTATGGAAAGAAGTGTGGTTTGTTGAATTAGTCAAACAAGCAGCAGCGGTTCTTGCGATTCTCTTCTTAATCTTTGGTGTATTGCGTCCAACAATTCGCGCTTTGATTGCCAAAGACGAAGACGAAAAACGTGCTATTGCTGAAGCCGAAGAACAAGCAAGAGCAGCAGCACTACTTGCCGCAGGCTTTATCTTAGATGATGACGGTACACCGTTATCGATTACCGAAGATGAACAACATAAAATCGACGATTTGTTGGCATCGATGGATATGCCACGGGTTTATCAAGAACGCTTGGATTATGTGAAACGCTTAGTTGATGAAGATCCAAAAGTGGTTGCTCAAGTATTGAAAACATGGGTGAGAAAAGATGTCGGATAAAGATAAAATTTTGATGAGACCTTCTGACAAAGCAGCTGTGTTGCTGCTCTCAGTTGGGATGGATAAAGCCGCATTTGTATTAAAACAAATGAATCCGCGCGAAGTGCAGTCAATTTGCGCGGCAATGGCGAATGTGGGTGATATTTCTGTTCCCATTATTGAAGAAATTTTGGAAGAATTTATTCGAGACGTAAAAGCTCAAACTGCATTGGGCATGAATTCTGACGATTACATTCGCACCGTATTGGTTAATGCACTTGGCGCGGATAAAGCGAACAGTATTTTGGATAGAATTTTCCAAGGTGGTAGTTCAAAAGGTATCGAGCAGCTCAAATGGCTCGATTCACGTTCGATTGCGGACATGATTCGTGCAGAACATCCACAAATTGTGGCGACTTTATTGTCATTGATGGATCCAGAGCAAGCAGCAGAAGTTATGATGTTTTTCCCCGAAGCGTTACGTCCTGATTTAACGATGCGTATTGCGACGATGCAGGGTATTCAACCGCAAGCATTACGCGAATTAGATCAAATCATGGAAAAACAATTGACGGGATCTGACAACGTGAAATCAACGAATTTGGGTGGTGTGGATACAGCGGCAAGTATTTTGAACTTCATGGAAACAGCGGCAACCGAACTGGTCATGAACGAAATTACCGAGCAACGCGCCGAACTTGCTCAAGAAATTCAAGAAAAAATGTTTACCTTCGACGACCTTATCAATATCGACGATCGCGGTATGCAAACGATGCTTCGCGAAGTGGCAACAGGAAACTTACTTCTCGCGTTGCGTGGTGTGGATGATGCACTTAAAGAGAAAATTTTTTCCAATATGTCAAAACGTGCAGCAGAAATGTTGCGTGATGATTTGGAAGCTTCGCCACCTGCGAAACTCAGTGACGTTGAACAAGCACAAAAAGATATTTTGGCCATTGCGAAACGTCTCGCAGAATCAGGTGAAATTAGCTTAGGTGGAAATGCTGATGAACTCGTCTAATCGTCCACGTTTTTCGACTGCTGAATTAGAGTCGTTGCGTCTGTGGGCTACGCCTTATTTAAGCGAAGAAGATGAACCATTAGAGTTACCCGAACCTGAAATTTTGCCTGAAGAACCGCCAGCTCCGACGCTTACCGTTGAAGAAATTGAAGCGATTCAAAAACAAGCGTATGCCGAAGGGCTTGCGCTTGGCAAACAAGAAGGTTATCAAGCAGGTTTTGTCGAAGGTTCGAAAAAAGGCTACGACGAAAATGTGCATTTGATTGAGGCACGAACCGATCAGTTAGTGGCGATTCTTGAATCATTTGCGACACCGTTTAAACACCTCGACGACAGTGTTGAAAAAGCATTGGCGGATTTATCCGTCAAAATTGCGCGGCAGATTTTGCATCGTGAAATTGAACTTGATTCAGGGCAAGTTATTGCGGCAGTGAAAGCAGCAATTAACGCGCTGCCCATTGCGTCACAAAACGTGAAATTGTATTTGAATCCCGAAGATGCAGATTTAGTGCGTTTTAATTTGGGCTTAGGGGAATCGCCTAGTGCGTGGGAAATTATTGAAGATCCCTCGATTACGCGCGGTGGTTGCAAAGTCGATACTGAAATTTCACATGTTGATGCAACAGTTGAAAACCGTTTGAATGCCGTTTTAGCCTCGATGTTTGGTGAAGATTTTGTTCCTGAAATAGAACCCGTTTTACCAACAACATCTGAGTCTTCAACGCCTGTTCAGAAAAAAAATACTCGTTCCAAAAAAAGTGAGCTGGAAGAATGATTCCCAAAGCAAACCGTGCCTCTGTTTGGTTAGAACGTTTAAAACCTTACGCTGAAAAAATCGATGAGCCACACGAGTTAATCGTTGAAGGTAAACTCTCGCGCATGGTCGGTTTAACGCTGGAAGCGATTGGCTGTCGAGCAGCAATTGGTTCGCGCTGTGAAATCGAAACTAAAAGTGGACGCATGATTGAAGCAGAAGTAGTCGGTTTTTCGGGTTCAAAAGTTTTTTTAATGCCAACTGCTGAAGTTCACGGTTTAGAACCTGATTGCCGCGTGATTCCGATGGGAAAAAATAGTTTGGCAAAAGTCGGTTTTGGTTTATTGGGACGTGTTTTAGATGGCGCGGGAAATCCGCTTGATGACAAAGGCCCGTTAAGAACGACAGCGCAAATTTCGCTAAATGGTACGCCGATTAACCCGCTGACACGCAAACCAATTCGTGAGCCGTTAGATGTTGGGGTTAGAGCAATTAACTCCATTTTAGCGGTTGGTCGCGGGCAACGGATGGGCTTATTTGCGGGAACAGGTGTCGGTAAAAGTATTTTGCTTGGCATGATGACCAAATTTACTAACGCAGATATTGTTGTTGTTGGCTTAGTTGGCGAACGTGGACGCGAGGTGAACGAATTCGTTTTAAAAATTCTTGGCGAAGAAGGTTTAAAACGCGCAGTGATTGTTGCAAGTCCAGCGGATTGTCCACCGTTAATGCGTGTTCATGGTGCATTACTTGCGACGAGTATTGCTGAATATTTCCGTGACCAAGGCAAAGACGTTTTACTTTTAATGGATTCACTCACCCGTTTTGCACAAGCGCATCGTGAAATTGCGCTAGCTATTGACGAACCACCTGCAACGAAAGGTTATCCGCCGTCGGTGTTTGCAAAACTGCCGCATTTAGTCGAAAGAGCAGGAAACGCTGACGAAGGCGGTGGTTCAATTACCGCTTTTTATACAGTTTTGGCGGAAGGTGACGATAACAATGATCCAATCGCTGATGCAGCGCGAGGCGTTTTGGATGGACATATTGTGTTATCAAGGGCTTTAGCCGAGTCTGGACATTTTCCAGCCATTGATATTGAAGCGTCTGTTAGTCGAGTTATGCCTGACATTGCAGATGCTAATCATCTGAAATTAGCGCGGGATTTGCGGCGACTTTATTCACTTTATCAACAAAATCGAGACTTAATCAGTGTGGGTGCCTATCAACCTGGTTCTGATCCGCGAATTGATAAAGCCATTGAGAAAAATCAAGCGATTGTCGAATTTTTACAGCAAGACATGGATACGGCGGTGAGTATTGAACAAAGTTTGTACCAGCTCGAATTGCTGCTTAATTTGCGTTAATTTTTAAAGCGAGTTCGTTATGAAAAGATCAAAACGATTACAGACGATTGTGGATATTAAAGCGAAGCAAGAGCAAGCGGCGTTAGAAATTTTAGGACAATCGCAACGTCAACATACTGAAATGCAAAAACAAGTTGAGCATTTAACGGCATATCGAGGCGATTATGTTGATAAATGTAATGCCTTTGCACGGGATGGCGTGAAAGTGTCTCGATTAGTTGAATTTCGAGGTTTTATCGACAAATTAGACGTAGCCATCGCAGGGCAAGAAAAACAACTTAAACGCATTGAGCAAGACGTGCAGCTAAAGCGGCAAGTGTGGGAATTTACGCATCGCAGCACGCAGTCGATACAAAAAGTGCGCGAATCGGCATTGAAAGTTGAACGCAAAATTGAAGATAAACGTGAACAATTTGAACAGGATGAACGTGCATCACGTTTCGGACGCGCAAAAGCTACTGATGCAAATTAAGTCAAAAACGTAAAAATGAAAGGTTAAAAATAATGATTACCACCGTGACCACAACACCTTCAGTAATAAATGGCACTGTTACGCCAGTGACAGATGGGGCTACAAATCCCGCAACGGTTGGCACAACAACGCCAAGTGATGCTTTTTCAAGTACGTTAAATACGCAATTGGGATTAGTTTCACCAGCGGTGACTGAAACTACAACATTGGCTACAACGCAAGCGGCATTATTAGTCACGACCGCAGCGGCTTCAACTGATACGCCTACCAATATCACAACACTTTCAACGCAACAGCCTGCCTCGCTAATCGATACACAAATTGAAACACCGCTTGTTTTAGATTTGCCAAAGGACTTGCCTGAAATGGCGATGTCAGCACAAGACGAAGCGATTTTATCGAATGTGAATGACACACTTAAATTTATTGCGACAGGCTCTAAACTCGGCGATACCCTGCAAGCGGGTCAAAGTGTGCAAGTACCTTCAACGAATTTAACGACATCTTTAACGCAAGAAACGGTTCAATCTGCCGTTCAGCAAGTCATCACAAATACGCAAGTGAATACGCCAGCGGCATTTGTCGCGCAACAAGCCACACCCGTACAAGTTGGTCAGGTAGCAGTTGAAACACCAAACACCGATGCCGAACCAGTCGTTGTTTTGTCGCAAGTTCAAAATAGCGTTGCCACACAAACGCAGCCTACTGAAGAACCTATTGTTGCAGCGCAAACGCAAACAAAAACACCAGAACAATCTGTTGCGACAACACCTGTGGAAGCTGAAACAGGTGTTGTTGAAGTTCAAACAGAAACGCTTGAACAACCTGTTGTCACAGAAGCACAAGGTCAAACACCTGTTGCAAAAACGCCTGAACAATCTCGTGTCACGCAAACGCAAGTTCAAACGCCATTAGCAAGTCAAGCTGAAACAGAAGTAACGGTCGAATCTCTTGTCACACAAGCACAAGTTCAAACGCCTGTTTCCCAAACTGAAACGGCTGAAAAAGCAACGATAACAACGCAAGTACCAGTTCAAAAGTCTGTGCTAACGGATGAAGCTGTTAATGAAACGGTTTCAGCAACACCAGCGCAAATAGCAACAACTGAAAAAGCTGTCGCCACTGCTCCGCAAGCGCAAGTTCAACCAGCTGTTGTGCAAGCGGAAACAGAAACGGCTGAAACTCCTGCTGTAGTAGCACAAACACAAGTTCAACGAGTGATAACTACCCAAGTTGGAACACCTTTGCAAGCTGTTGTGTCCTCGCCTGCTCAGAAATTGGTTGAACAACAATTAGACAAAACAGGTGAAGAAAATACGCCTACAGATCCTACTTTGTTGGCGCAAACGGCAACACAAACCGTTGTACAAAATGTCGTTGAACAAGATATCGCCAAACCTGAAACATTAAAAACTGAAAACCAAGATACACAGCCCGCTCTTGTTACTGAACAAAATGTCGCACCGCTTGTCGCCGCGCAAGCTGCTCCTATTCGTGTTGAAGCCGAGCCTGCTACATTTGAAACATCTAGCGCACCTGAAGATAAACCTACCTTAACGCCTGCGAAAGATTTGTTGGCTGACATTCTTGCAAACCGCAATAACGGTGGTGATATGGCAGGGAATAGTGGTGATAAAAAAGGCTCTGACACACCATCAAATACTGTACTGCAAGCGGATAATTTGTTGAAAAATTCGCCTGATAGTAAGCAAGGTGTTGAGACGAAATCGTTTGCAAGTTTGCTCAGTGCAGAAAAACCTGACGTGGCAAGCGCGACACAGGCAACGCCAACGGCTGATAAATCTGCCCCACAAGTGATGGCGGCGGTGAATAAATTAGCTGACAGCATAAAAACTGATGTTCCCGCGTTGACTAGACCACTTTCGCATCCTAATTGGAATCAAGAAATGGGCGAGCGGATTGTGTGGATGAACAATCGTGGCATTTCAAGTGCAGAAATTCGCATGAATCCCCAAAACATGGGACCCATTACAGTGCGAATTGATATGAATCAAGATCAAGCCACAATTGCTTTCACTGCACAGAATGCTGACGTTCGCACAGCATTGGAAGCATCTATTCCAAAATTGCGGGAAATGTTAAGTTCGCAAAACGTGAATTTAACAGACGTGAATGTATCACAACAATCTTCAACTAATGCAGATTCAGGTCGTTCACAACAACAAGCGGCTCAAATGGCTGCAGATGCGTCGGCAAACGGGCAGGGCGGTAATCGTCAAAATCAAGAAGTTGATGCAAACGGCAATGTCGTTAGCAGCGTTAATGCAAATGGTGAAGAAGTTGCGGTTGATGAATTTGCAAATGGACAAGTTTTGCAAGATAACGGTGCAAACGGTTTATTGAGTATTTTCGCTTAAAAAATCAGAAGTTTTGAAAATAACGGCAACGGCGTAGGACTTGCCAAATATAAAAAAATGGTCAGTAACATCATCAACGCTGACGATGGTAAATTTTTATAATTGAACAGTTTTAACGCCGTGCCGAATGATTTTTTAATGCGTCGATTCGACAAATCCACACTGTACATTTCATCCAGCAGCAAATGCACTAAAAAACCAAATCCCAAAAAAAATCCATTTAGCCACGCATAAATCAGCGTTTGTTCAAACACATAATGGCTTAAACAAACCATTGTGAGCGAAAAAAACAATAACGCTAGAATTGAATGAAAAATCCCTCGATGCACCGTAAATCGGGCAATGGACGCTAACACTAAATAGCGTGTGAGCCAATAAACCCCAGCGGCTAAAGCAAATAATTGATAAGACTGAGCATAGGTTTTTAATGCAGATAAAACTGCTGTTGCCGAAAGTAATGCAAGTACGTTAAAAAGTAGCCGTACAGGTTTTGAATTTACGGCATCAATATCAGGCAACATTCCGCCCACAATGCCTAAAAAAACTAGCCAAGGCGCGTGCGAAAAATCCATCAAATGTAAATTTACGCCAAGCACGGCAATAATGCCGCTCGAACTTGCAGCAATCGAAACGTGAACATTGAAATTTGCCATCTGTTTTTATCTACACCATTCTAGTGGATCGATGGCTTTGCCTTTTTTACGAATCCCAAAATACAAACTCGCTCTGTCATGACCGCCACTTAACCCGACAGACGCGATAACATCGCCAGCATTCACAACGTCACCAACTTTTTTATACAAACTTTGGTTGAACGCATAAAGACTGATATAGCCTTTGCCGTGATCAACAATAATGATTAAGCCATAACCGCGCATCCAATCGGCATAAACAACTTTTCCATCCGTAATCGACTGAATGTCTGTTCCTTCATTCGCCGCGATAATAATGCCGTCTAACTTGCCATTTTCGCGTTCTGAACCAAATTTTTGCATCAATTCCCCTTTTACAGGGAAAGGTAAATTGCCTTTTAATTTTGCAAAATCACCGTCTAACGAAGGAAAAATATCAATCGAATTTAGCGGCTCAGACGGTTTGTTTTGCGCTTTGTGTGGCACGTCAACAGGCTCATCGTCAAAAACTTGCGGTGAAGTGAGGGCGATTTCTTCTTCGGCTTCCAAACGTTTTTTACGCACCGCACGGGCTTTTTCAATTTCCGACGTTAAATCACTGCTTGAGGTTTGCAATGTTGAAAGTAAATTTTTCAACGCCGTTTCACTGTCTTTTAACCGATTGATTTGTTGTTCATTTGAAAGAAAATCAGGGGTTGCACTTCGGAGTAATTGCGCTCGCTGTTTTTTAATTGCATCGACAGAATTCTGTTCAAGTCGTTTTTGAGCAAGATTTTGTTCAAGTTGCGCAGTTTCGATTTCATTTTGTTTTTTCAAACTTTCTAAACGACGCAATGTTTCACTGGTTGTCGTTAATTGATTTACGCGCCGCGCGTTCAAATAGTCGTAATATGCCATCATACGGCTGGTTAAAATCGGGTCTTGTTGATTGAGTAATAATTTGACGCGCTCTTTATTTCCCATCGCGTACATCGTTTTAATTTGCCCAGCGAGTTCATCATTTTGTTTGGTCATTTCGAGCGTTAAGGCTTGAATTTCGCTGTGAATTTTTGCCAAATTCTGTTTTTGTTTTGCGGTTTGCGTTTCTAATGTTTTAAGTAGGGCAGCGGTGTTTCCATACAGTGTATCGAGTTGCGCGAGTTGTTTATTTAACAGTTCATTTTGTGCTTGTTTATCAACTGAAATAACGGCTTCGCGCGACGTGAGAATTTGCGCGTGGCTTACTGCCGCGCTGAAAATCAACAAACTGCTGAAAATAATTCGAATCAAATTGCTCACCTGTTTTAACGTCATTGTTTTTTATCAAAATAAACTACGCGCTATTTTGACATATTCGTATTGAACTTGTCAGGCGCGTTGTCAACGTAGCGCAATAGCGTTCGACATATTGGTTGCGGTCATGTTTTTGTCATCAAAACGACTTATTCTGATTACTGATTTGGACTTCAAACTTCGAAAAACATGATGAAAAATACAACCAGTACGCTTGAATACACGCTTTCTGATACAGATTTATTAGTCACAAAAACAAATTTAGACGGCATTTTGATTTATGCCAATGAAGATTTTGTGCGTGTGAGTGGTTATGAACATGAACACGCGCTACTGGGAAAATCACATGAAATCGTCATTCATCCTGATATGCCAAAACAGGTTTTAGACGATATTTGGAATTCGCTGAAAGTAAAACGTCCGTGGACAGGTTTGATTAAAAATCACCGACCTGATGGCACTTATTTTTGGGTTTTGGCAAACATTACGCCTAATTATGAGGACGGCGTTCATGTAGGGTACATGGCAGTTCGCACAAAACCGACGGCTGCACAAATTGAAAAAGCCGATAAAGCCTATCAATTATTCAAATCAGGCAAAGCACGAAATTTACGGATTGAAAATGGCGATATTTTTCGTAATGACCTTGTTCATTTTTTAGATTTTTTCAAAAACATCACCATCAGAACGCGGATTGTGGTTTTTATTTTGTTGTTGTCCATCGTCATTGTAGGCATCGGCGGTTTAGGTTTGCGCGGCATTGTTCAAAATAACGAAAGTTTGAAATCCGTCTATTCCGACCGAATTATTCCAATGGATCAAATCAGTATGATTCAAAAAAACATTTTGAATAGTCGAATTTTGATTATTGGAATGCTGTTTAACAATCAGCCGATTAAAAGTCATTCTCGAAAAGTTCAAGAAAATCTTGATGAGATTAGCGAGCAATGGGAAATCTACACAAAAACATTGTTGACCGAAGATGAAAAAATTCTCGCTCATAATTTTGAAGCCAGTCACAAAGCCTTAATTGAACAAGGTATTAAACCCACGCTCGCCGCCTTAGCAGAAAATAACAAAGAAGAAGCGGCTAAAATTTTTTCCTCTAAAACAAGTGCTTATTACGAACCTGTTAATGACTATGTGAGAAAGTTGTTACAGCTACAAATGAAAGTTTCCAAAGCAATTTATCAAAATTCACAAAGCGATTTTGAGCAAACGTTGAAAATTATGCTTGCCGTTGTGGCAACCAGTTTAATTGGTGCAATGATTATGGGCATCGCGCTTTATCGTGCCATTATTCGTCCGCTCAACGTCACGGCGGATATGATTATGCGCGTCGGCAATGACAAATTAGTCGAAAGTACGCAACGCAATGAAATCACCAAAATTTTAGATGCGTTCAAAACCACACAAGTTAAAAACAGTTTCAGTGCCGCCGAAGCAAAACGTACCGCAGATAAAAATTTACGCATTAAAATTGGTTTAGATAATGTCAGTCGCAGCATTGTGATTGCGGATGATGAACGCAACATTATTTATTTAAATAACGCAGCGAAAAAAATGTTTGCTGAAATTGAACACGATATTTGCGAAGCATTGCCACATTTTTCAGCAAAAAATTTGATGGGGCAAAACATCGATGTTTTCCATCAAACGCCCGAAACACAACAGGCAATTTTAGAAAATCTTACTACTGTTCATACGGCTAAACTTGAACTAGGCAATCAAACGCTGATTGTGAGCGCAAGCCCTGTTATCAACGAAGAAGGCGTGCGATTGGGAACAGTTGCCGAATGGCACAATCGCACCGAAGAAGTCGCCATTGAAAAAGAAGTTGCGCAAATTATTGATAGCATTTCAAAAGGCGATTTTTCACAACGCATTAGCGAAGACGGTAAACATGATTTCTTTTTAGTCGTCAGTCAAGGCATTAACAATTTGATTGAAACTACGTCGAAAAGTTTAGATGAAATTGCCAACGTGTTGAGTGCGCTTGCTAATGGCGATTTGACTCAAAACATCGACGGCGATTACGCAGGCATGTTTAAACAAATCAAAGATGATACGAATGCGACGGTAGAAAGTTTGAAAAACATTATTGCTGAGATTCAACATGCCACCGATTACATCAACACGGGTGCGAAAGAAATTGCGGCGGGAAATAATGATTTGTCGCATCGCACCGAAGAACAAGCCGCCAGTTTGGAAGAAACCGCCGCGAGCATGGAGCAACTCACGTCAACCGTCAAACATAATGCTGAAAATGCCACGCAAGCTAATGAATTAGCGGTTGAAGCCTCAAACATTGCACAGCGTGGCGTGCAGGTTGTCACTGAAGTCGTGCAAACAATGGATGAAATTAACGATGCCTCGTGCAAAATTGGTGACATTATTTCGGTGATTGATGATATTGCGTTTCAAACGAATATTTTAGCGTTAAACGCGGCGGTCGAAGCGGCACGAGCAGGAGATCAAGGTCAAGGTTTTGCCGTGGTGGCAACCGAAGTGCGAAATTTAGCGCAACGCGCGGCAACCGCCGCAGGTGAAATCAAGAATTTGATTGGCGATTCGGTTGGCAAAGTGTCAGGAGGGACAAAATTAGTCACTCAAGCGGGTGAAACCATGGGCGAAATTGTGATTTCGATTGAAGGTGTAACGGCGATGATGTCACAAATTACCGCCGCTTCCGTTGAGCAAAGTCAAGGCATTGAACAAGTTAACAACGCGGTGAGTCAAATGGATGAAGTTACGCAACAAAACGCCGCGTTGGTTGAACAATCTGCGGCGGCCGCTGAAACGTTAGAAGACCAAGCACGGAATTTGTCAGTAGCTGTGTCGCATTTCAAGGTTTTTTAAGGTTTTAGGATTTGATGAGTTGGTTTAAATCAAAAAATCAAAATGTTATGATTAGCGCGGTTTAAGCGACTAAACAAGAGAAAGCTGCTTTTGAAAGCAGCTTTTTTTATTTACGTTTCATTTTTACAAGGTTTAAAAAATATGAGCAAAGATTTTATTTTCACTTCTGAATCAGTTTCAGAAGGACATCCCGACAAAGTAGCGGATCAAATTTCAGACGCGGTGTTAGATGCCATTTTAGAACAAGACCCAAAAGCGCGTGTTGCTTGCGAAACATTGGTCAAAACAGGGATGGTCATTTTAGCGGGCGAAATTACAACGAATGCGTGGGTCGATACCGAAGCATTAGTGCGTAAAGTGGTTTGTGAAATCGGTTACAACAATGGCGACGTTGGTTTTGATGGTAACAGTTGTGCGGTTTTAAACGCGATTGGTAAACAATCTGCCGACATTGCAATGGGCGTTGACGAAGATGCCAATCACGAACAAGGCGCAGGCGACCAAGGTTTGATGTTTGGTTATGCGAGCAATGAAACCGATGTTTTCATGCCTGCACCAATCACTTATTCGCATTTACTAGTAAAACGCCAAGCTGAATTGCGTAAAAACGGCGTGTTGCCGTGGTTGCGTCCAGATGCGAAAAGCCAAATCACTTTCCGTTATGAAAATAACAAACCTGTTGCCATCGATGCGGTCGTTTTATCAACCCAACATTCGCCTGAAATTAGCGCAAAAAATTTACATGATGCGGTGATGGACGACATCATTTTGCACACATTGCCAAAAGAATGGTTGCACAAAGATACGAAGTATTTCATCAACCCAACAGGTCAATTCATCATTGGTGGCCCAGTGGGTGATTGTGGTTTAACAGGTCGTAAAATTATCGTGGACACTTACGGCGGTATGGCTCGTCATGGTGGCGGTGCATTTTCAGGTAAAGATCCTTCAAAAGTAGACCGTTCAGCGGCTTACATGGCGCGTTATGTAGCGAAAAATATCGTTGCAGCTGGTCTTGCTGAACGTTGTGAAATCCAAGTTTCTTACGCCATCGGTGTGGCTGAACCAACTTCAATTAGCGTTGAAACGTTCGGCACAGGAAAATTAGATGAACATCGTTTAGTTGAAATCGTGCGCGATGTATTCGACTTACGTCCGAAAGGCTTAATTTCACAATTAGGTTTATTAAAACCAATTTATCAACCAACCGCCGCTTACGGACATTTTGGACGTAACGAAGACACTTTCAGTTGGGAAAAAACCGACAAAGTTGACGCATTAAAATCTGCGGCTGGCATTTAACGTTTTAATTTTCAAAACAAAAAAACCGCCGTGACGTTTTGAAATGCGTAACAGCGGTTTTTTTATAGGCTGATAGATGCGCTTAACTGATCATCAAAAAAACACCATTCTCAACGCTTGCAAACATCATTTTGAAAACGCCGAATGTTGGTTATTCGGTTCACGAGTGGACGACAAAAAACGTGGCGGCGACATTGATTTGTATATCGAAACGTCCGAAACCGACACAAACAAAATCGTGACTGCAAAATTAGCGTTTCTGGTCGCCCTAAATCGTGAATTAGGCGAACAAAAAATTGATGTTGTCATTCATCAAATCGGTGGGCAATTTTTACCGATTCATCAAATTGCAAAACAAACAGGCATTCGCCTATGAATCAAAAAGAACAATTAACTGCTGTTTTACAAACCTGCGACCGTCACGCTTTGCGTTTAACGTGGGCGATGCAAAAAATGGGCTTGTGGTTGCCAATCAGTGCAACACGTTTTCAAGAATTTGATGATGACGAAGTTGCCGTGTTAGAAGTTTTTAGTAATCGATTTGGTAAATTACAAGACGCAATGGGCGCAAAATTGTTTCCTTTAACGTTAGAAATTGCAAAAGAACCTGACGAATTTCCTGCATTCATTGATAAATTAAATCGTCTTGAAAAAATCGGTGCGATTCCATCTGTTGAAGAATGGTTAGGTTTTCGCGCTGTCAGAAATCAATTTGCTCATGATTATCCCGATGATAGTGAGCAAAATGCCGCAACATTGAATTTGGCATATTCACAAGCAACGGCGTTGCTAAACGTTTTAGAACAAGTGAGAGAATTCACTGAAAAAAGGGTTTAACACCTTTATGGTGTAAAATTGCCCGTTTTTTTAATTTAGTTTTTTGGAGTACACATGAGTTTTACCGATTACAAAGTGGCTGACATTTCGTTGGCAGAATGGGGACGCAAAGAAATCAACATTGCGGAAACCGAAATGCCAGGTTTGATGGCGTTGCGTGCAGAATTTGGCGCGGCACAACCGTTGAAAGGCGCACGCATCGCAGGCTGTTTGCACATGACGATTCAAACAGCGGTGTTAATAGAAACATTAACGGCTTTAGGCGCGACGGTTCGTTGGTCATCTTGCAATATCTTCTCAACGCAAGACCACGCCGCAGCGGCAATGGCAGCAGCGGGCATTCCTGTTTTTGCGTGGAAAGGCGAAACCGAAGCTGAAGCGGATTGGTGCATTGAACAAACGATTATTGGCACAGACGGCTGGCGACCAAATATGATTTTGGACGATGGCGGCGACTTGACCAACATGATGCACGACAAATTCCCGCAGCTCATGGCTGACGTGAAAGGTTTATCAGAAGAAACGACAACAGGCGTTTTGCGTTTGTATGAACGTGTGACGAAAGGTACATTGAAAGTGCCTGCGTTTAACGTCAATGATTCAGTCACAAAATCAAAATTCGATAATTTATACGGTTGCCGCGAATCACTGGTTGACGGTATTAAACGCGCTACAGACGTGATGATTGCAGGCAAAATTGCGGTTGTTGCAGGTTATGGCGACGTGGGTAAAGGTTGTGCTCAATCGTTACGCGGTTTAGGCGCAACAGTTTGGATTACCGAAATTGACCCAATTTGTGCATTGCAAGCGGCAATGGAAGGTTATCGCGTTGTTACGATGGAAGAAGCCGCGCCAATTGCAAACATTTTCGTCACCGCAACAGGTAACTTCAACATCATTCGTCATGAACATTTGCTTGCGATGCGTGACCAAGCGATTGTGTGCAACATCGGGCATTTTGATGCGGAAATCGAAATTTCATCATTGCGTCAATACACTTGGGAAAACATCAAACCGCAAGTTGACCACGTTATTTTCCCAGATGGCAAACGCTTAATTATTTTGGCGGAAGGTCGTTTGGTGAATTTAGGTTGTGCAACGGGACACCCTAGTTTTGTGATGTCTAACTCGTTCTGCAACCAAGTTTTGGCGCAGTTGGAATTGTGGCAAAACGCGCAGGCTTATGAAAACAAAGTTTACATTTTGCCGAAAAAATTAGATGAAAAAGTGGCAAGGGCGCATTTGGCTCAAATCGGTGTGCATTTAACGCAATTAACACCAGAACAAGCCGCTTACATTAGCGTGCCTGTTGAAGGACCTTATAAGCCTGATCATTATCGTTATTAAAATTTAACGTGTCATTCCTGCGCCTTTCGGGGCGTGGGATTTTTCTTTCCTAGGTTTTTGAGTATAAAAATGATTAGTAAATACTTCAATCCGTACACTGATTTTGGTTTTAAAAAACTTTTTGGTGAAGAAGGCAGTAAGGATTTGCTGATTGATTTTTTGAATCAATTGTTGCCATTACAACATCAAATTGCACAGTTGAGTTTTAAAAATCCTGAAAATATGGCGGATACCGAAGAAGAACGTAAATCAATTTTTGATATTTATTGTGAAAGTACAAACGGCGAGCGTTTTATTGTTGAAATGCAAAAAGCCAAGATGCACTTTTTCAAAGACCGCTCACTATTTTATTCAACGTTTCCTGTACGCGAACAAAGCAAAAAAGGGGCTTGGGATTTTCGTTTAGTGCCTGTCTATTTTATTGCCATTTTAGATTTTACTTACGATGAAAAAGAAGATGAACGTAAATTTCGTCGTGACGTATGTTTAAAAGACCAAGATGGCGATGTGTTTTATGACAAATTGCATTTTAAATTTTTACAAATGCCACTATTTAACAAACAAGAACACGAACTCGAAACGCATTTTGATAAGTGGGTATATTTTTTAAAACATCTTGAAGATTTTGACCATATTCCAGCCATTTTAAATGAGCCAATTTTTCAAAAAGGTTTTGAAATTGCCGAAGTTTCCCATTTGAGTAGCGATCAATATGATGTTTATCTGAAAAGTGTGTTGTCTTACAACGAAGCGAAAGCGGTGACGGATACGGCTTTTCAAGATGGTGAACGCGCTAAAGCTATTGATGTTGCGAAATCAATGCTCGCTGAACATTTTGATGTGGAAACCATTGCGAGAATTTCTAAGTTATCGGTGTTTGAGATTGAGGCTTTGACTAAAGTAATTGCTTAGACATGCTTGAAAATTAAGAATCAACAGTAAGTCGTATAACAAAAATAATCGAGTGAAATTAGTCGTGTCAGATTGGAATATTATTCAGCAGATTGAGCAAACCATTGGTAGAAGTCTTCAACAAACCAAAATTGGTTCAGCTTTGGAATGTAGTGGTGGTTATGTTCTCAATAAACACGGACTATTGATTGCCTTAAATCTGAACAACTGTGGAATGAGAGATATTAGCTTTTTAAGCCAATGTATGCAGTTACAGATTCTTTCGCTATATGGCAACAAAATTACGAACTTTGGGGTACTTGGTGAACTAAAAAAGTTAAATTCACTCGTATTGCGTGGATGCAAAATTTCAGATATTGAAGTTCTAAAGGAGCTTAGGAATTTAAAAACGCTTTATTTGGATAACAACGAACTTAGAGATATTAGTGCATTAAAAGAACTTAAAGCTTTAACTGTTCTTGACTTGAGTTATAACGAAATAGAAAATTTCAGCGTTTTAGATGGGTTGAAAAATTTGACTTATCTCAACTTAAGTGAAAATGGAATCTCAGATATTAGAATCTTAAGAAAACTGCAAAACCTAACTGTACTTGTTTTGGCTTATAACAACATAGAAGATATTAGCGTATTAAAAGAACTTAAAAAGCTAGAGGCTATTTTTTTGGATAACAATAAAATAACAGAGTTTTCATCTTTAAAAAGTCTTGATAACTTGCGTCGCTTAAATCTAAGTCATAATCAAATATCTAACATCAGCACATTAGAAGAATTTAAGGCACTGGAATCGCTTGATCTGAGTAACAATCAAATTTCTGACATCTGTGTATTAAAAGAAATTAAACATTTACAACGCATTGAGTTACAAAATAACCTGATAACCGAATTGCCAGAGTGGATACTTGATTTTGGTTTAGAAATAAAAAAATACACCTTCGATGGGGGGATTTGTATTGACGGTAATCCTTTGCAAACACCTCCGCTGGAAATTATTAAACAAGGCAACGCAGCCATTCGTGCTTATTTTGAACAATTAAAAAAAGAAGGTGTTGACTACATTTACGAAGCCAAGTTGATTTTAGTCGGTGAAGGAGGTGCAGGAAAAACCAGTTTAGCGAATAAAATCATTAACCCAGACTATCAATTAGTATCCGAAAAAGAATCAATCCCCACCCAAGGCATTGATATTTTTTCGTATTCATTTCCTTATGACAATAAAAATTTTAGAGTCAACATTTGGGATTTTGCTGGTCAAGAACTCAAACACCAAACGCATCAATTCTTTTTAACTAAACGCTCTTTATATTTTGTGCTTGTTGATAATCGCACCGATAGTCCAAATTTGGATTATTGGTTTAAATTAGTTGAACTATTAAGTGATGCCAGTCCAGTATTGATTATCAAAAATGAAAAAAAGAATTGTACATGTTCTTCGATTCAAGAAAGTCAATTAAAAGCCGAATTCAATATTAAAGAGAGTCTTACGACTAATTTAGACGACAATCGAGGCTTAGAAAAAATTGTTGAAAGTCTGCAACATTTCATCACCCAATTACCTCATATTGGCTCACCATTGCCAAAAACGTGGGTAAAAGTTCGGCAAAAATTAGAAGAATTAGCAGAAACAAAAAACTGTATTGAGTTAAAAGAATACTTTGCCATCTGCCAAGATAACGGTTTTGAAAAAGACACTGATAAACTGCAATTAAGTGAGTATTTGCACGATTTAGGCGTATGTTTGCATTTTCAACACGATGAAAACTCCCCGTTATACAAAACCTTGATTTTAAAACCCACTTGGGCAACCGATGCGGTTTATAAAGTCTTGGATAATCCACAAGTGATTAGTAATGCTGGGCATTTTAGTAAAGAGGATTTAGCCGCGATTTGGCAAGATGAACAATACAAAGATATGCGCGGTGAATTATTGGCGTTAATGCAAAAGTTTAAATTGTGTTATGAAATTCCCAATCAAGCGCAAAACTATATTGCACCGCAATTGTTGAACGAAAACCCACCGCAATATAATTGGCAAAGTAAAGATAATTTATTGTTACGTTATCAGTATGACTTTATGCCCAAGGGCATTGTTTCGCAATTCATTGTCATTATGCACGAATACATCGCTAATAATTACCAATGGGTTTGGAAACATGGCGTGGTGCTGGAAAAAGATAAAAACCAAGCTGAAATTGTCGAAATTTACGGTAAACGAGAAATTCATATTCGCGTTTATGGACAAAATAAAAAAGACTTGCAGACCATTATTAGTCATGAATTGGACAGGATTAACTGCAGTTATGAACGGTTAAAAGATAAGTGTAAAAAATTGATTCCTTGTAATTGTGAAAAGTGTAAAGATTCGCAAGAGCCGTATTTTTACGATTACGAAAAATTGAAAGAACGAATCTCGCATCGTAAATATACAATTGAATGCGGTAATCCGCCTTATGCTGATGTAGATATTTTGAAGTTAACTGACGATATAAACTTACCAGTTAATGAAAATTCACAATTGCTGTCACATCTATCAACCACAATTTTCGCTGAAACAGCTATTGTTCAACCAGTTGGAGAAACAAACGTGAATAATAAAAAAAATAATGTTCATGCTGAAGCAAATGCACAAGTTCAGCAATTCAAGGAAAGTAGCAATAACACTGCTAACCAGAATCAAACAATTACACCAGAATCAAAAGACGAAAGCCTATTTAAAAAACCGCTTTTCTATATTGGCATGACAGCATTTATTTATTTTATGCTTGTTGCATGGGAGGCTTATGACTTGCAACAAAAAGGCTTGCTAGGCAATAAAACCTTCAAAGAAATTGTGTTGGCACCGATTCCACTATTGAATGCAGAGAATAAAACGTAATTTTGAACTTTTAAACCCGTAAGTCGGAACCGCTTTCGGGTTCCGATACCTGATACGAATTTTGTTTATATCACGTTATATCGCGTTAGCTATATCGAACTGAAATTACAACAAATCGATTAAGACAAACGTCTAAACACAATTTCAGCAGCAGAAATTGTTTTCTCAATTGCTGCATCATCGTGAGCAATCGACACAAATCCTGCTTCAAAAGCCGACGGTGCAAGATAAACGCCTTGGTCAAGCATTGCATGGAAAAAGCGTTTGAAATAATCTTGATCACACGCCATCACTTGCGCGAAGGTCGTGATATTTTTTTCTTCGGTGAAAAATAACCCAAACATTCCACCCACTTGATTAGTGGTCAACGAAACGCCTGCATTTTGCGCGGCAGCTTTTAAACCATCGAGTAAGCGTGTGGTTTTCGCGGTCAAATCGGCATAAAAATTCGGCGTGTCAATGAGTTCCAAGGTTTTCAAACCTGCCGCCATAGCAACAGGATTTCCAGATAACGTACCTGCTTGATAAACGCTGCCAAGTGGCGCGAGACATTCCATAATTTCACGTTTGCCACCAAATGCGCCAACGGGCATTCCGCCACCAATGACTTTACCAAGCGTGGTTAAATCAGGTTTGATATTGTAAAAACCTTGTGCGCCTTGCAAACTCACCCGAAAACCTGTCATCACTTCATCAAAAATCAACACGCTACCGTATTCATCGCACACGTCACGCAAGGTTTCTAAAAAGTCTTCAACAGGCGGGACGCAATTCATATTGCCAGCGACGGGTTCAACGATAATGCAGGCGATTTCTTTGCCGAGCGTTGCAAATAATTTTCGCACTGCATTGGCATCGTTGTACGGCAACGTCAATGTGTCCATAGCAACCGCTTCGGAAACGCCTGAAGAACTCGGCACACCAAAGGTCAACGCGCCTGAGCCTGCTTTCACAAGCAATGCGTCAGAATGTCCGTGATAACAGCCCTCAAATTTCACGATTTTGTTACGTCCTGTGTAACCTTTTGCCAAACGAATCGCGCTCATCGTCGCTTCTGTACCAGAACTGACCATACGAACTAATTCAATTGATGGCACAAGTTCGCAAACTCGTTGCGCCATAATCGTTTCGATTTCAGTTGGCGCACCAAAACTCAAGCCTTTTTCAGCCGCAATTTTTACCGCTTCGATTACGTCAGGGTGTGCATGACCTAAAATCATGGGACCCCACGAACCGACGTAATCAACATATTGATTCCCTTCGTTGTCGTAAATGTACGCGCCTTTGGCGTGGTCAATAAAAATAGGTGTGCCACCCACGCCACTAAATGAACGCACAGGCGAATTCACGCCACCTGGAATCACGTTTTTGGCTTGAGTGAAAAGTTGAGCAGAAGTTGTCATGTTTGTCCTTGATTTGATGCTTAAAATTAAGCGTATTCTTGTTGCGGCAATTCCATAATGCCGTCCATTTCAACGCCTGCATCTTTTGGTAACGCCGCCACACCAATTGCTGCACGGGCTGGATACGGTTCGTGAAAATACTTGCCCATGATTTCATTCACAATCGGAAAATGGGATAAATCAGTTAAAAATACATTTAATTTCACAATGTCATTCAAATCACCGCCCGCCGCTTGCGCGACAGCTTGTAAGTTTTCAAAAACTTGGGTGATTTGCGCGATGATGTCGCCTTCAACCATCGTCATGGTCGCAGGAACAAGTGGAATTTGTCCCGACAAATAAACGGTGCGATCCACTTTAACCGCTTGTGAATAAGTGCCAATCGCTTGTGGTGCATTTGGGGTGTGGATAATTTCTTTGATAATCATAAATAGTTTCTCTAAATCCAAAAATTTATAAAATGTAACGACTTAAATCTTCGTCTGCGACGAGTTCGGTCAGATATTTGTTCACATACATGGCATCGACTACGACTTTTTTGTCGGCTAAATCCGATGCTTCAAACGAAATTTCTTCGAGTAATTTTTCAAGCAT
>JAQTXN010000014.1 GCA_028688755.1 Methylococcales bacterium
GCATCCACGGCTTTATCGCCAGCAAACAACATGCACGAAGCGTCTAAATCAATTGAATCTTCACTTGCACCGCCACCGAATAAACCACCCAATAAGCCACCTTTTTTCGCGCCAGATTGTTTTGCGTCCCAACCTAAACCCATCACAACCTTGGTGAGCGAACCGCCCGCTTCTTTTTCGAGCGAGATTTTCTGCCCTTTTTCGAGATTAACAGCCATTTTATATTCCTAAACGTTCACGCCAAATGATTTAGCAAGTGGTGCCAAGCCGCCTGCAAACCCTTGACCGACAGCGCGGAATTTCCAATCACCTGCGTTGCGATACAATTCGCCGAAAATCATCGCCGTTTCAGTCGAGGCATCTTCACTCAAATCGTAACGAGCAATTTCAGCGTTTCCATCTGCATTCACCACGCGAATGTAAGCATTTCTGACCTGACCGAAATTCTGTTTGCGCGTTTCGCCTTCGTGAATCGTGACACAAAATGTAATTCTATCTACGTCAGCAGGGACTTTTGACAATTCAACTTTTAATGTTTCATCATCACCCTCACCCGCACCTGTTTTATTATCACCAGCGTGTTCTACTGCGCCATTTGCAACGACTTTGTTGTTATAAAAACAAAAATCACCATCGCTACGAACTTTGCCATCTACATTGAGTAAAAAAGCGTTTGCGTCTAAATCAAAAGCATCGCCATCTGTTGAACGCTCCGTCCAACCTAAACCCACGACGATTTTGTTTAAATTTGGGGCTTCTTTGCTTAAATTAACATTGCCGCCTTTGCTGAGTGAAACTGCCATTTTTTACGCTCCAAAAGATTTAAGTTTATGAATTAAAAAACGCTTTCGCGTGCCGTTATTATGGGGTTTCAATAAGTAAAAACAAGGTAAATTTTTCTGTCACATAACGATTTTTTTACCGCCTGTCAACGTAGTTTGAAAAGGGAATTTCTGCTAAACTTCGCGTCGAATTTCTCCCAAAATAAAAACAAAAAAAGAACACCAAAGCGTGGATTATTATTTAATAACCGCGCTTTTTTTCGCTGCATTGATTTGAGTTATCACACCGAGCAACCATGTCTGAAAGTTATTTACTTGAACGCGATCCCGCGCTTGATTCGCTACGATTACCCCCTAATTCAATTCACGCCGAGCAATCTGTTCTAGGCTCGTTGATTATTGATAATAACGCTTGGGATTCAGTGGCAGATAATTTGTCGGAAGGCGATTTTTATCTACGCTCGCATCAGCTTATTTTTCGCGCTATTAGCGTTTTAGCCGAGCAGCAAGTTCCTTTCGATATTATCACCTTGTCAGAATCGCTAAAATCGCACGGGCAGTTAGACTCTGTTGGTGGTTTGTCTTATTTAATTGTGCTGTCAAAAGACACACCGTGTGCGGCTAATATCGAAGCCTACGCCAATATCGTGCGAGAAAAATCCGTTTTACGGCAGTTAATCAGCGCAGGAACAACCATTGTAAATTCTGTGCATCAAACCGAAGGGCGCAGCACCGCAGAAATTTTAGAAAATGCCGAACAACTTGTTTTTAAAATTGCAGAGCAAACTCAGAAAAGTGAAGAAGGGGGCTTTGTTGGCATTCGCGCGTTAGCGAAAAAAACCATCGAAAAAATCGAATTATTAGCTGAAACAAAAGGTGCCATTACAGGCGCATCAACAGGCTTTGATGATTTGGATACTCTCACGTCAGGCTTGCAACCTTCTGATTTGATTATCATTGCAGGTAGACCTTCAATGGGTAAAACTACCGTGTCAATGAACATCGCCGAAAACTTTGCCATTAAAGGCGGCAAACCTGTGGCGATTTTCAGTATGGAAATGCCAGGTGATGCGATTGTAATGCGGATGATGTCCTCACTTGGCGGTATCGAACAACAGCGCGTGCGTTCAGGTGATTTAGATGATAACGATTGGCCTAGATTGACGACGGCTCTCACAATGCTAAATAGCACTAAGTTTTTTATTGACGACAGCGCGGCATTAACTCCCAGTGAAGTACGGGCGCGAGCAAGACGTTTAGCGCGTGAACACGGACAACTCGGTTTAATCGTGGTGGATTATTTGCAATTGATGCAATCACCTTCAAGTGGTGAAAGTCGTGTGCAGCAAATCTCAGATATTTCGCGTGGTTTAAAAGCCTTAGCTAAAGAATTAAATGTCCCTGTGATTGCTCTTTCACAGCTCAATCGTAATTTAGAACAACGTCCAAACAAACGCCCTGTGATGTCCGATTTGCGCGATTCGGGCGCGATTGAGCAAGATGCAGATTTGATTTTGTTTATTTACCGCGACGAAGTGTATAACGAAAACAGTCCCGATAAAGGCACAGCAGAACTCATTATTGGCAAACAACGAAATGGCCCTTTAGGCACAGTACGCTTAATGTTCCAAGGGCAGTATTCACGTTTTCAAAATTGCGCGAATCCAAGTCATTACAGCTCTTACAGCGATGAATAATGCAACATTTCACATTTTCCCCTAAACTTCACTTTTTCCTTTTTATCAGAGAACAAAAATGACTTTACCGATTCATGACTACGCCACGTTAAGCGACGAAGAATGCGACGTGTTAATCGAAAAAGCGAAAGCTACATTGGGCGATCGCTGCGTAATTTTAGGGCATCATTATCAACGCAACGAAGTATTCAAACACGCTGATTTTTCAGGCGATTCGCTTAAATTATCAAAAAATGCCGCTGAATCAACCGCTGAATATATTGTTTTTTGTGGCGTACATTTCATGGCAGAAGTCGCCGATATTTTGTCACGCCCTGATCAAATTGCGATTTTGCCTGATTTGGCTGCTGGTTGTTCGATGGCTGACATGGCAAATTTAATCAAAGTTAATAAATGCTGGTCAGAACTCGCACAAGTTTTAGATGTTGAAAATGAAGTTACCCCAGTCACTTACATCAATTCTGCCGCCGATTTGAAAGCCTTTTGCGGTGAACATGGGGGAATTGTTTGTACATCGTCAAATGCTGAAAAGATTTTGAATTGGAGTTTTGCGCGACGTGAAAAAATTCTGTTTTTCCCCGATCAACATTTAGGTCGCAACACCGCGCATCGCATGGGTATGAGCTTGGATGAAATGGTGGTGTGGGATTTCACAAAACCCATGGGCGGATTGACTGTAGAACAAATCAAAAATGCAAAGATGATTTTATGGGATGGTTTTTGCTCGGTGCATCAAATGTTTAAACCTGAACATATCGATAATTTCCTCGCACAATATCCTGAAACAAAAGTTATTTCACATCCTGAATGCAGTTTAGAAGTATGTCAAAAATCGGATTATGTGGGTTCAACTGAGTTTATTTTAAACACCGTTCGTGCTTCTGAATCAGGTTCACGTTGGCTTGTTGGCACGGAACTCAATTTAGTGAATCGTTTAAATGAAGAATGCTCAGACAAAAGCGTACATTTTATGTCTCCGATGATTTGTATGTGTTCGACAATGTTTAGAACCGATCCTCAACATTTAGCTTGGGTATTGGAAAATTTGGTCGCAGGTCACGTTGTAAATCAAATTTCTGTCCCTGAAAAAGACGCGCAGTTGGCGAAAATGGCATTAGATGCAATGCTTTCTGTGGTTTAACGTTGAGGAATTTTATGAAATCAAATTATGCGAAAATGATCTTACGGTCATTGCTTTTCACAACAACTCTCGCTTCACCATTATCGGTTTTTGCCCATGCAATCATGGTGAAATCACAACCCGCTCAAGATACGACAATTGCCGTTTCACCGAAACAAATTGACGTGTGGTTTAACGACAAAGTGGGCAGCGAATATAAAGCAGTTGCCGTTATTGATAGCAAAGGAAATCGGGTTGATAACAAAGATGTACAACAAGAATTACTCGATGGTTCGCATCTGTATTGCACGGTTCCCGACCTTCCACCCGACACTTACACTGTGCGTTATCGCGTAGTTTCAATAGATACCCACATCGTGACGGGTAAATTTCAATTCACTATCAAACCGTAAGTTATGAAAAATAAAGTCATTTTAGGATTTTTAGTTGCAACAGTTTTGAGCGGCTGTGATATGTCAGAAAAACTTGGTACGCCGCCACAAATTGCGGATGTAAATAGTGTAGGCTGTTTGGTTGCAAATGATTTTTATGCGGTGCATTTCAGCGCGTATTTAAAACCTAAACAAGGTGATGATAGAACAGCTCTTTTAACACCATATTGCCAAGAATTACCTGATGTCGGACAAGCGTTTTTTGCTGCGGATTTAATTGATCGAGATATTCGCCAAACACCAATTGGAATTCGGGTGGTTGAAATTGAAAAAACAGGCGATAAACCTGACGATTTCAAAGAGCTACGGGAATTAAATAACGTTGAACCCAAAATTTACTCAAAAGGGGTAGTAGAAGCACAAGCCAATTTAGATAAAAAAGGCGATTACGCTTTAATTCTGATTATCGGTGGTGAAGAGGCGATTTCTGAAGAGGATAAGCTAAAAGTCACATTTCATGTTGGAACAAGTCCATTTGCTTGGTTTAAAAATGCCCTCGAAAGTGTGAAAAACATTTTCTAAAAAATTCATTTTTTAACCAATAAAAAAACCCCCGTTACAAAAGTAACGGGGGCTTTTATTTTCGATTAACTTACGCTAAACGATTAGATGAATACTGGGATTAACGGAGCATCCACAGTAACCATTTGACGTTTGCCAGCTTCGTCGAAGAAGAACAATAAACCAGCGAAACGGCTATCTGGATCATAGATCAAGTCAGCTAAACGATAAACTTCCCAAGCCGCGTCAGACGCAGTAACTTGAACAGTTCTTGTTTGACCTGGAGCTAATGGGCTGTTATCGCTAACAGTCAAACCATCTTCAGCCAAAATATCGTCTGGGTAGCCAGATGTATCTTCCAATACTGCTGAGTCTAAGAAACGAACAGAAGCCGTGTTGAACTCACCTAAACGAACAGCTGAATCGCCATTGTTTGTGATTTTCAAGGTCATTTGCATAGCGCGACCTGGTACACGGTAAGTTGCATCTTCAACTTTAACGCTAACAGTTGGAGTTGGCATTTCAAATGTTTTCATATTACGCAACAAACCAGCTTGAAGTGGTGTTGTTACAGGATATTTTTCATTTGTATTACCCATTGCGATAGCAACTAATGCAATTGTACCAGCTGTAAATGCAATGCCCACTTTTCTGTCAGTTGCAGTAATCAAGGTATTTGCTTTGCCTGATTCGATTGCAATTGAACGTGGAATGAACATTGGTTTACGAACCCAATAAGCCAACCAAGCTAAACCAATCGCATACCATAAAGCATGCCAGAAGTATGTGTTGTCTAAGTTGTAAGTTTCAAGATCGATTGTTTCGCCTGTTAATGTTGTAACAGGGTTAACGAAGTCTTTCATAGAACCAGTAATGGTTGTCCATTTACCAGGACCGATGATTGGACCACCACCTTGAACGTTCATCATAGCATGGATGTGCCAATCGCCTGGGCGACGTGCTTTCAACAATACTTTGAATTCATAGGTTTCGCCTAATTCCAAAGATGCTGAACGTGGCACTAATTGACCACCGATCCATGAACCTTGACGGATAAATACCGCACCTGGTTCACCAACGTTCAAGAAAGCAACTTCTGGTTTATCAACAGTTTCAGGCCAGCCTAAGAACACATAGAATTTACCAGAAAGTGTCATCGTATCATTAACTTTCACTTCTTCTTTTGACCAATTTAAGTCAAACCAGTGAATAGTACGCATACGCATGAACGCCGCTTGTGATTTTTCACCGTGAGCCGCAGCTGTTGGTGTGTAAAGCATTGAAGCTGAAGTTGCAGCTAATAACGCAACAAATGACAATTTCGCTGCTTTGTCTTTTAATAATTTCATATATCCCCCTAATGTGGAAAAGATTCTTGGATTAAAGGTTTTCGCCACTGATGAAATCAGTAGAAGCGAACCAACGACCAAAGAAGTGCCACAAGAAGTAGATGATGATACTTACGAAACCAGAGAAGAACGCAGATACAGGAGCAACGTCTTTACCGAAAGTTCTTAAAGTACCTTTTTCAACCATACGGATGTATTCAGGTGTACCAGTTCTTACATAGTTATAACCTTGTAAGTCAGCCAAAGTCATCATCATGCCGTTGTATTCAACAGGAACATGTAATGGAGCAATGATTGGCCAGTTACCTGGATAGAACAATAAGCCCCATGCCAAACCACCAACAACAGCAGTTAAAGTCATGCTGCCACCTAATAACAAGATACCGTCTAATACGATAGCACCAGGAATTAAGTTAGATGGGAAGCAGAAGTTTACTGGGAAATATGTCCAACCCCAGAAGTTCAAATAACGGTTGATCCATTCGCCTAATAATAAGCCTAATACGCAAACTACTGCGCCGAATGGCAAACGGTAACGGTACCATGCACATGCTTGAACAGCAGCAGGGAAAGTGATTGACACGATCGGTGCAACGGTTACCCACAAACGACGATCTTTCCAGTCAGTCCAGAAATCCCAGTCACCACCAGTCAACATATAGTGAATATGATAACCACCTAACACAATAAAGAACATAACAAACAAAATCATCCAGTCAAATGTGCGTGAAACTTTTACGGCTTCAGCGCGCGACCGTACAGCTGATTGAGATGCGCTCATAGCTTACCTCCTAAAGGATTTAAATTATTTTTATTATACTACCAGCCTCTTTTACTGCCTTACCAAAAAAGATAAGGCAGCGGGAGATAGTAATTTACAACTAATTGAAGGCTTAGATTACGCTAAGTCTTTTTTCAACAATTTTGAAAGTGACGCAACTTCGATGTTCACGATACCTAATACACCTAAAGTAGCCCATCCGAAGAATACGAAACCGTAGTGTAAAGGAGCAACGAACAATTCTTCCATGAACCAGAAGGTGTGACCCCATTCGTTCAAACCAACGTTTGGTAAAATCATGAAAGGACCAATAACAGCAACTAAGTACTGTAATGGTAAACCTTGTTGGTAAGCTGGCAATCTTGTTTTAGCATACAATAAAGAAGCTACACCAGTGATGATGTAGATTGGGTAAGCTAAGTAGAATTCGATGATGTGACTTGGAGTGAAGTCAGTATCACGAACGATTGTTTGATGCCATGTACCATCTTGTTCTGTGAAGTAAGAAGCACCGTAGTAAACTGCGATACCATACATTACCAACCAGATCCAATGTGTGAAATGTCTTCTCAATTCTTCACGTGGAGTGATTGATAAAACTTTGCGATCACGAGTTTTCCAGATATAACCCCATAACACTGAAGCGACAACGATTTCAGCAACCATTTCAATGTATAAGAAGTTCATCCAGTATGTTTCGAATTCTGGAGCGAATGAATCTAGACCAGCTGACCAGCCATAGATACCTTCATACCAACGAACCCAAGCATAGAACACAACATAAAGTGCTGCGCCTGCGAACATATTTTTTTTGTTTAAAAGCGGTGCTTCCGCAGCATCAGCTTTCACTGATTCAGATATAGCAGCCATTTCTACCTCCTAAAAATTACTAAATCCCCGATATTTTTCGGGAGTCAATGTTGTTTAACATCCGTTTCCCACTCTTCAACTCCAGTCACCTGCGTCAAATTGTCGCAACTCCATTTAGCGAGTGCAAGTCTACCAGTTCGTTATTTGTTGTCAACAACAATGCTCTAAATAATTTTCTAAATGACACATAATCTTTTTCATTGTCAGATTCAACTAAAAATCTTTACTCAATGACGCGATGAAAAATAACGATTAGCAAGAGACTTACCTGCAAAAAAAGAAATTGGTATAGCTATAAAAATCAAAAAGATAGCTAATCTAAAAAAGGAGAAATCTAACGTATACTTATCTATTTTTAGAGGGGAACTAATTGTTGGAATACTAGATAAATCTCCATCACCACCACCAACTTTTAACTGTGCTTTCATTCCTTTTTCAGCGTGCTGTGCTAATTCACAATGCACTAAATACGTCTTTTTTAAACTGGGTACAATCACACTAGCTTGCAATTCACCTTGACCATAAAGTTCTAAATGCAACATGCCATCGGGATACAAATACCCAGGTAAACCGTGAATCATAAATTGATGGCGAATTTGATCGTCGTTAATAAAAGTAATGTTAATTTTCGCACATGGTTTTACATCCCATTGCTGTGAATCAAATGCAAACATTTTTCCATTAAACTTCGCCGCATATTGATGTCCAGCATGAACGGTTAGGTTCACCGTTTCAGAAATTTGTGGACAATCTTTTGGCAAATTATCGGAGTTTGAATTCATCACCATCCCTTTTTCATCCATTTGCATCATGGAAAAACTAAGTGGCGAAAAAGCAAGTAACCACAACGCTAAAATTTTATTTTTCATGATTTTTTTGCATATAAAAATAAGTAACCAACATAAACAATCCAATTAGCAACCCAATCACCAAACAAAATGGGATAATTTCCGTATAACTAGGCAAGACTTTTCCCGCATCGCCAAAGAAATTTGCCCATTCATTATTTGCCCAAAGTGGACGTTGTTTTGCGTAATACTCTTTATTAAAAACATCGTTAAATAACTCATCGTGCATTTTTGGCATTCCTTGTGCGTCTAAAAAAGATTTATACGCAAGCAATGTGATATTCCCACCAGGTTCCATACCGTCAGTTGTTGTCCCCGTTGGTGTATGGTCATGAAACATCCAAAGTCCCGCACCATAACTATGCAAGCCATCATCTCGAGTATTCAGTGAAATATCTAAACGTTGCGCGGTTGAAATTTCAAATACATCGCGTGTTAATTGCAAACCTTGCGGTGCATCTACACCATCATAAGCAGTGATGGTGGCTTTATGTCCATGAAAATGCACGGCAATAGGTGATTTTTGTAAATTTGCCAAATGCAATTTAATCCGTTCATTTTCACCCGCAATAATCATCGCATCGCGTAACGTGTAAGGATAAGAATGCCCATTCAACAAAAAGTAATTTTCATTTGAAGTCGTCATATTGTAATCACGACTCATTTTTTGACTGATTAAACGAGGATCACCTGCTTCTTGTGGAATTTTAGCAAGCTCTTTATCAAGCGATTGATAATGCAAATCGTATTCTTGATTGTAATTTTTCTGAACATTTACAGCAGGATGACGCACCTGCCCTGCTCCAATGTTAAACGTTTGCACCCAATTATTCGGTGCATTTTCTTCAACAATTAGCATTCCATTTAAGCCCATCATGAAATGTTGCGCGGTTTGAACGTGGCAGTGATAAAGCATTGTGCCAGCGTGACGCGGTTGAATTTCGTAAGTATGTTGCTTACCTGGAAAAATCGCGTGTTCTTCCATTCCGTCATTATCATGCCCATCAGCCGTTAAAAATGGATGATCCACGCCATGCAAATGAATCGTATGCGGTAAATAATGCGTATTTTCCAAAGTAATAAACACTTTGTCGCCTTGTTCAACGCGAATCACAGGTGATGGCGCACGCAACAAAGAATGTGCAACCCGAGAATTAAAATTCTTCACTGCCATGCCCTGCATTTTTGGCGCAAACACCCAAAGCGATGGCTGCAACCCTGGGGCTATATTATAAGTATTCATTAAATAATCGCCGTCTGGACTAAAGCCGTTCAGTTCAACGACTTCTAATTTAATATGTACTTCATCGGGATCGCCATCACCGTCTAAATCTTTGCCCATCACAACCGCATCTTGCGCGAGATTACTTTGCATTAACGTCATCATCGAAACGTTATTTGTCCCTTTTACGGCAGTCGCAATCGTGTACGGATTGTCGGGTTCACACGCTGGGGACGCGGCAAGTTTTACGCCTTCAATTTCTTGCGCCTCGCGCCATTCCACATTGTTATCAGTGCAAGGTTTTTCAACATTCGCGTTATCCGCATAATTAAAAACGGTCGCAGGCGGCGTTTCACGCGCATGTTGTTCGATAACAGGAAACCAAAGTGCTACAACAATTACCAGTAACGCAGCAATCGAAAGTAAGCTAAACACAAAATACTTTTTGGACATAATTTGTAAATTTTTATTTTTAAAAGTACGCGAATTGTACACAAAAAAGCCGCACTTTATTTTTAAGCGCGGCTGAGGAAAACGTTAATTTCAGGATTCAAATAACGGTAAGGTAATCGAGAAAACAGTACGTCCTTTTTCACTGCTACATTCAATAATGCCGTTATGCCTTGAAATCAACGTTTGAGCAATTGATAAACCTAACCCCGTTCCTTCGGCTCGACCTGTAATCATAGGATAAAAGATTTTATTGAGCATTTCGGGTTCAATTCCAATACCGTTATCGATAATTTCACAACGTAACGCCAACTTATAACGCCTTCGTTCAATAATTGCTTGACGCAAAACGCGTGTTTTCAACGTGACAATTCCTTGTTCAGAAATCGCTTGAATGGCATTGCGTACGATATTCAAAACAGCTTGAATTAACTGATTTTTGTCGCCCAAAATCGGTGGAATACTCGGATCGTAATCACAACGAATTTGCACATTCTCCGACAATTCTGCTTTCACCAAATAACGTACACGCTCTAAAACTTCATGAATGTTTAACTCTTTTTTATTCGGTAATTCATCTGAACCGAGCATTCGATTGACTAAATCCTGTAATCGATCGGCTTCAGCAATAATCACACTTGTGTATTCTTTAAATTCGGGTGTTGGCAATTCAAAATCGAGCAATTGTGCCGCCCCGCGCAAACCACTTAAAGGATTTTTAATTTCGTGAGCTAAACTACGAACCATTAAACGTGCGGCATTTTGTTGGGCAAGCTGTTGTTCTTCTTGTGAAATACGAAGCCGATTATCAATGGGTAGTAATTCGACTAACAATTCCATTTCGTTAGCATCTAACTCCAGCGGCGTAATACTTACATTGACAAAAACGCTGTGATTAACGCGATGCAATTCCAATGCGTAATCAATCAGCGGCTCAATCGCATCACGACAATGAGTTAAATTACTCAAAAATGCAGGGGCAGAAGATTTAAATAATCGTTTGGCTGGAATACCCATCAATTGCCTTGCACTATCTGCAAATAAAACTTCTGCGGCGGTATTCATATACCGCAAGCACAACATGGAATCGAACAACAAAACTGCCGTATTTAAATTATCGAGTAAACGTTTGTGCATGAAATGACTAAATTAAATATAAACGTTTTGCGTCACGACGGCGTTTTACTTCCCACACGCAAAGTAGCGATACAAACGCTGCAATCATGACATAAATTGCAATGGGATAATTTGAGTCGGTTTTTGTAATTAAAGTTGTCACAAGCATTGGCGCAGTACCGCCAAAAATAGCCGCCGCTAAATTACACGCTAGCGACATTCCCGTATAACGAGTGCGAGCAGGAAAAATTTCTGTCACAAGCGTTGGAATTGGCGCGATATAAAACGCGATAATCGCCGCAAAAACAGCTTGTGAAATTAACGCAAACGTGAAAGTTTGATAATCAAGCAAATAAACATAAGGAATGGCAAATAATAAGTAGCAAGCGGTGACAATTTTCATTAACCGTTCACGATTTTTTGTGTCACATAAAATGGCTGAAATCGGCGCACAAATCATCATCACACCTAAAACAACCAAATAAATCGTCAACGCATCTGCACTGCTAAAGTGCATAAATTTCACCATAAAACTCGGCATGAAAACGGTTTGAATATAAAACGGAATCGTCACGGATAAATACAAGCCAACACCAAGTAATACTTCTTTATAGTTATTTTTGAACGTTTCGCTAATGGGCGATTCGCTAACGTGACCCGCTTCTTGCGCTTCAATAAAAACAGGACTCTCATTTAATTTTGTCCGAATGTACAAACCGACTAAACCAATGAAGAAACCTAAAATAAACGGAATCCGCCAGCCGAATGTATCGAAATCTTCAGCAGACATAATTTTGGCTAAAACGGCTGAAATCATCGTGCCAAAAAACAAGCCGATTAACATACTAATCATAGATAAACTGCCGACGCGATTTTTATTAGTCGGTTTTGCGTGTTCGACTAAATAAACAATTGAGCCGCCAAATTCACCACCGATTGCCACGCCTTGAACTAAACGAATTAACGTCAACAAAATCGGTGCATAAATTCCAATCATTTCGTAAGTCGGCAACAAGCCAATGCACGCAGTTGGAACTGCCATCATTAAAATCGATAATGAAAGCGCGTTTTTGCGTCCATATTTGTCGCCAATGTAACCGAACATCATCGCGCCAAGTGGCCGCATTAAAAAACCAATTGCAAAAATACCAAACGTAGCAATCAAAGCCACAGCATCATTTCCAGCAGGAAAAAAATGCTTACTGATTAACGCGGTAAATGTGCCGTAAAGCGCGTAGTCGTACCATTCTAAACCGTTGCCAAGCATTGTCGAGGCAACGACTTTTTTCATTTGAGACATGAGAAATCCTGTGTGTTTTATTCAATCCGCCGAATTATAACGGATTGCGAAAAATATGCGGCGATTAGCGTTGCCGATTTATAATTCAAAGCAACTACTCTAAATTTAGATTCAAAACATTCCATGTCAGATTTCACGCTTTCTTGTCCAACACCGTTGCATTACGAACAAATTGTTTTAGCTCATGGTGGCGGCGGTCGTTTAATGCAGCAACTTTTGGATTCAACGATTCAGCCCATTTTCAACAATACACTTTTAAAACAAAAAACCGATTGTGCAGTGTTTTCAATTGGTGAACAAAAACTCGCGTTCACAACGGATTCGTATGTGATAAACCCTGTCTTTTTTGCGGGCGGTGATATTGGAAAGTTAGCCGTGTGCGGCACGCTCAATGATTTGGCAATGAGTGGCGCGAAACCGTTGTATTTAAGCTGTGGTTTGATTTTGGAAGAAGGTTTTGCGATTTCGGATTTGAAGCGCGTTTTGCAATCGATGCAAGAAACCGCACAAGCAGCAGGCGTTTCAATTGTCACTGGTGACACCAAAGTTGTTGATCGTGGTAAAGGCGATGGTATTTACATCAATACAGCAGGCATTGGTTTAGTTGCGCCAGACGTGCAGATTTCACCACAACGCATTCAAGTTGGTGACAGTATTATTATCAACAGCGACATTGCGCGGCACGGCATGGCAATTATGCTTGCACGGGAAGGCGTAGCATTTGAAAGTCAAATTGAAAGCGATTGCGCGGATTTATCAGAATTAGTTCAAACTTTAATTGCAGCAAACATTGATTTGCATTGTTTGCGTGATTTGACGCGCGGCGGTTTAGCGAGCGGATTGCTCGAACTTGCTGAAAACTCAAATCAACAGTTTTCAATTCAAGAAACAACTATTCCAATTCATGAAAATGTGCAAAGTGCGTGCGAAATTTTAGGTTTTGACCCGCTTTATGTGGCAAATGAAGCCTGTTTTGTGTTGTTTGTGTCAGAAGAAGAAACTGAAAAAACATTAAATTTATTACGTTCACATCCACTCGGTTCACAAGCGCAAAAAATCGGTACCGTCACAGATATTGCTAAAAATGGTGCCGTGATTTTAGAAACAGCGATGGGCGTGAATCGACAATTAACGCTTTTAAGCGGTGAACAACTGCCGCGTATTTGCTAATGTTTTTACCAAAAGATTTTATCGAAACGGCTGAAGGTTTAATGTTTGCCGTCGTCGCACAAGGTTTAGAAAACGAAAAAGTGCGTTGTTTTTTACGATATGTTCAAAATAAAAATGGACAATGGCGCAAAGTTCAAACTGACGAAGCCAACGAATTACTTGAAAAAAAACATCCCGATTACTGTTTTCATTCGCTTGAATTTGATGCGTTTTTACATGCGGTTTCCATCGAAAAAATAGCGGCTCATCACAAGCCTTCGCAACGTTTAGAAGAACTTTTCACCCATTCGCCGAGTGACGAAATCGAAAAAAACTGTTCACAACTTTGTGCATTATTTGAAAAAGCAGGTTTGGATTTGGCGCAATTTGGTGTCACTGGTTCGTTGTTAATTGGACAACAAAAAGCCACTTCTGACATCGATTTAGTTTGCTACGATTTGGGAACTTTTCATCAAGCACGAAAAGCTGTTCAGGATTTAATTGAACAAAACGTATTAGATAATTTGCAACATGAAGATTGGCAAGAAAGTTACACGCGACGCGATTGTGATTTAAGTTTTAAGGATTACGTTTGGCATGAACGGCGTAAATTTAACAAAGGGCTATGTCATGGACGCAAGTTTGATTTAAGTTTGGTTGAAAAATCGATAGAAAAAAAACGTGTTTTTACCAAACTTGGTTCAATCAAAATTCAAACCCAAGTCACTGATGATAAAAGGGCATTTTGTTATCCCGCTGAATTTGAAATTGCACACGAGGCAATTCAAAAAGTAGTGTGTTTTACCGCTACTTATATCGGTCAAGCAGTAACAGGCGAACTAATTGAAGTGGCTGGACAACTTGAACAAGACGAATTTGGACATCAGCGAATCGTTGTCGGTTCAAATCGTGAAGCGCGTGGTGAGTATTGTTTGGTTTTGAAAAACAAACTTAAAGCCTGCCTGTGATACCATTTTCACAATTTTTATTCTTAAATTACAAAATCTAACATTTATGGCAAAACGAATTCGCTCACGCAAAAAAACTTTTTCAGACATCCCAACGCTCGCAACAATTGAATCACTCGCTCACGACGGACGTGGTGTAACACACGTTGACGGCAAAGTCGTTTTTATTGACGAAGCCTTGCCAACTGAACAAGTTGAATTTATTTACACCGACAGCCGCAAAGATTACGCCGAAGGCAAAGTGGTTAAATTGCTTACACACTCGGATGTGCGCGTTGATGCGCCCTGCCCACATTATGGCGTTTGTGGAGGTTGCAGTTTTCAACATGTTGAAGTCAACGCACAAATTCAAATCAAACAAGATTTACTACTTGAGCAATTTAAACGGATTGGCAAAGTGGAAATCCCAGAATTGTGGTCGCCATTAGTGGGCGAACATTGGGGCTATCGTCGCAAAGCGCGTATGGGTGTGAAATACGTCGCCAAAAAAGAGCGCGTTTTGGTTGGTTTTCGTGAGCGACGCAATCCATTTTTAGCTGAAATTGATTCTTGCGCGGTGATGCACCCAATCGTTGGCACACGCCTTGTTGAACTGGGCGAAATGATTGCAGGTTTAACCATTAAAGACAAAATCCCGCAAATTGAAGTAGCGATTGGTGACGAAAAATGTGTTTTAGCAATTCGTGTTCTTGAGCCGCCAACGGATGAAGATAAAGAAAAAATGCGCTCTTTCGCGCATAAAAATGACATCAGTTTATGCCTCCAACCAAAAGGCCCTGACACAATTGCCCCACTCGATGGCGAGCCTGAAGTTACGCTCACTTACGCGCTTCCTGATCATGGAATTGAGTTTAAATTTCGTCCCGCAATGTTCACGCAAGTCAATTACAACATCAATCGTCAAATGATTAACCGTGTATTGGACACCATGCAACTCACCAAAGATGATAGCGTGTTGGATTTATTCTGTGGTTTAGGAAATTTCACCTTGCCACTCGCAAAATATGCAGGCAGTGTCGTTGGTGTGGAAGGTGATCAACCGCTGGTGAATCATGCAAAAGAAAATGCCCGTCACAATAACATTGAAAATGTCGAATTTTACGCCGCTGATTTAACCAAAGACATCAGTGCAATGCCTTGGGCAAATCGACAATACAACAAAATTATGCTCGACCCATCACGCGCTGGCGCGTCAGAAATTTTGCATCATTTGAAACGTTGGCAACCTCAACAAATCATGTATGTGTCGTGTAATCCTTCGACGCTTGCGCGTGATGCGGGGATTTTGGTGAATGAACTTGGTTACAAATTAGTCAAAGCGGGCGTTATGGATATGTTCCCGCATACAGGTCACGTTGAATCAATGGCGTTGTTTGTAAAAGATTAAGCTGCCAAATCATTCACGCTCAAAATCGCGAGCAAAATCGACACAATAATTCCAGCAATCATAATACCGAGCGTGATAATCAATGCGGGTTCAAGAATGGCAAGCATTCGTGCAATGGAAACCCGCAACTGCTTATCGTAAATAGTGGCGACGCGCAGCAGCATTTCTTCTAAATGCCCTGTTTCTTCGCCCATTTTTATCATTTGCATCGCCATTTTCGGAAAAATCGCTTTGCGTTCTAGCGCATCAAATAACGTTTTGCCTTGTTTAATTTGTTCTTCGGTGTCATTCAACGCGCTGGCAACCACCAAATTATCAACGGTTTCACGCACGATAATAAACGCCGACAAAATCGATACACCATTGCCTAAAAGTGTTCCAAGCGTGCGTGTCACATTGGCGACTTCTTTATTCAAAATCATTTCGCCAGCAAGCGGTAATTTTAAAAAACGTCCATCCCAAACTTTTTTCGTGTCTGGATTTGCCAACTGAAAATTAAAATAGCTAATCGTTAAAATCACACCGCCAATTACTGCCCACCAATAACTTTGCAGCCATGCCGCTAAACCCACCACGATTTGCGTTGAAAAGGGCAATTCTTTTCCAGCACTAGCAAACATTTCACTAAATTGCGGTACCACAAATGTCAGCATAATAAATAAAGACGCAAGTGACATCACGAGTAAAATCGTCGGGTAAATTAACGCGGTGCTGACAGTTTCTTTGAGTTCTTGCGAGCTTTCTAAATAGGATGCCAAACGATTTAACACATCGCCCAAATTCCCACCTGCTTCACCTGCGCGAATCATATTTAAATAAAACTTACTAAAAACGCCCGTTTGTTGTTCAAGGGCATCGGCAAGTGAAACGCCACCTTTGACTTTTTCAAGTACGCGCCCAATCAGTTTATTTAACGTTTCGTCACTCGCTAAATCCATCAAAACAAGCAACGAACGGTCAAGTGGCAAGCCAGATTCAAGCAATGTTGCGAGTTCGCCTGTAAACAGCACGATGCTTTTGTTTGATAATTTATTGCGTGAGCCGTTTAAATTTAATCCTAAAAAAGTTTGCCGTTTAGCAGGTTTCACTCGAATTGGAATAAACCCGTCTGCTTGTAATTGCTCAACACAATTGGCTTCGTCGAGTGCTTCACGTTCGCCTTCTTCGGTTTCACCTGCTGAATTTACCGCTTGATAAAAAAATAAAGTCATCGTTTTAAAGTATTGGTTCTGGGCGTTGCGCGAGATGATAACAACCCTCGTAATTTTCTTCTAAAACGGCGACCACATTTCTATCGAGTTTTCCTTCGCACACCATGTCATCAATAATCAATTTAATTTCGGATAATTTGAGAGATTGACGATATGGTCGTTGCTGTACTAAGGCTTGAAAAATATCCGCAACGGCAACAATTCGTGAACCGACATCTAATTCTGTTTCATTTAAATGAAACGGATAACCGTGACCATTCAGATTTTCGTGATGATGTCCTGCCCATTGCGCGATTTTTGTATTTGGGAAAACAATTTTTAGTATTTGCATTGTGTCAAAACTGTGCCGCAACATACACGCCCGTTCACTTTCATTAAGTGGGGCTTGTTTGTCTAAAATATAATTAGGGACGCGTAACTTGCCTAAATCGTGCAGCATTCCAGCAAGTTCCATGTGTTGCTGTTCTTCAATGCTAAAACCTAAACGTTTTGCCAAATAACGGGATAACACAGCGACATATTTTGAATGTTCTTTGGTGTAAGGACTTTTGGCATCAATAAATTTTGAAAACAACGTCGCAATACTACGCAGCATGGGAAAACTAGCGGTTTTACGCTCTGATAATTTGCAATAAGCGCGAACTGAAGCGTCGATGTAACAAGGATCTTGCGCTAACCAAAAGGCTTCACGTTTTCCCATTTCCAAAAAAACATCGACCAGAATGGGAGCAAAAAAACTGCCTCGAAATGCCTGAACTTCATCCATAATATGATGCTTTTCAAGCAAAATATCGCTGTCATTCCTACTCGAATCGACATACTTTTCTTGTAAAAAATCGACTCTATCCACAAGAAAAATAAGGTTTGCCGCAAGCTTGTCCATTTCAGGCAAATCCAAGTCTTTCAATATATTCCAGTGCGTGTGATGGTGCAAAATCCAAGGTGCATAACGTCCAAAAACGGGGCAATCATTTAAATACTGTGCGCCACGTTCACAATGCGTATTGATATTTTCCCATTCAAGTTCTGGAATTAAATGATTTTTGCTTTCTATGCTAGAAACACCACAATCGTGCAACATACTCGCATAAAGCATATCAAGTTCCATTTGCTCGCTCCATTCAAGCGTTTTAGCAATACTTGCAGCCATCAACGCGGTACGTTTGCCATGATGCGTGTTAGTTGCACCAATCAAATCGAGTGAAGAGCTTAATGAACAAATAACATCATGAAAAACCAGTTCCATTTTGAACGCCTCGTTTTTAAGTTTTAATTCCTGTGCCACGATGCAACAGCCATAGTGAAAACACAGTGAGTAGAAAAATAAAACCGCCTGTAATTAAAAAGGCTAATGATACATCGACATCTGTTACGGCAATGACACTAAATCGAAACGCATTCACCATATATAAAATGGGATTACCAAGTGAAATGTGTTGCCAAATCTGAGGCAACATATCGACAGAGTAAAACACACCGCCCAAATAACTCAGCGGCGTTAAAACAAAATTGGGAATAATCGAAATATCATCAAAACTTTCAGCCAAAATTGCGTTAATAAAACCAGCCAAAGCAAATAACGTGGCAGTTAAAAGTACAACACTCATTGCCATCCATGGATTTTGAATTGTCATGGGAGCAAAAAATAACGAAATAACCGCGACTACAACCCCAACTAACACACCACGCAAAATCCCACCGCTAATATAACCCGCTAAAATCACCCAATTCGGCACTGGAGAAACTAACAATTCTTCAATGTTGCGCTGAAATTTAGTCGAGTAAAACGACGACACTACGTTTGCGTAAGAATGCGTAATCACCGACATCAAAATAATTCCAGGCACAATGTAATCCATATAACTTACGCCGTGAACGGTGCCAATTCTATCGCCAATCAATTTACCAAAAATTAAAAAATATAACGCCGTTGTAATCGCAGGCGGCAACAATGTTTGAGGCCAAATACGAAGAAATCGATAAAATTCTTTTCTGACAATGGTGCGAAAAGCAATAAATACGCTCATGAAATTCCTACTTTCTTTTAACTTTGTGAATTAGCAATTGGCAAACTAATGATAAAAAACGCGCCGCCATTTCGACTTTCTGCGTGAATGTTGCCACCAAATTTTTCTTCGACAATTTTCTTACTGATATAAAGACCTAAACCTGATTCAGCATTTTTTTTACCACTTACGCCGACGTTAAAAATACGTTTAATCGGTTTAATTTTAATTCCGCCGCCATTATCTGCAACCGTCAATACAACATGATTGTGTTTTTGTATTAAATCAATGTGAATTTTAGGATTGACCGTTCTTCGCTCACCAAATGTATCTTTTGCATTTACTAGCAAACTCAGTAACAAATGAGAAAATTCTGTTGTGTTACCAATAATATCCAGACCTTTCATTAGATTATGCGAAATTACAATCGATTCCATCGTGAAATTTTCAGTGACCAATTGCAAGGTATCAAGAATTAACAATGCAGGATCAAAACGACTTATTCTCTGATTACTTGAAACAAAATGACGAAAAACATCAATGCTATCTGCCATAAATTCCAAAATATGATGACTTTTCTGCACAACTTTTTGAATTTCATGACGCGCATCGTCAAATGAATTTTTTTGTAGCATCGTTTCAATGAGCATCATGTGAACACCTAATTCATTGAGCGGCTGTTTCCATTGATGCGAAATATTGTCCATAGATTCACCCAAATTTGCGTGCTGATTGCGAATATAGAGTAACTTGTCAAGCTTTTGATTCAGTCGAAAAAAACGTAACGCTACCGTAGCAATAATCACGATAACACACGCTGCAATGACCATAAAACCAATAATGCGATAATTAAAAAAGGATTGTTGCACAGGCGCATACAAAAAATTCTCCAGCGACGTGTCCGCAGGTAGCATATTTAAATCTGCATACGTTTTAAGAATATGTCGCCAACGACCTTCAAACATATAGCCCATTTCAATTGAGCTTGGCAAAATGAGCGATTGCATCACCTTCGCTTCATATTCCAAATGCGTTTTGCTTTTATAAGGCGCGTACTCAGTGCGAATTAACTCAATTGCTTCATCAGTATGTGCCATGGCATATTGCCACCCACGAATTGTTGCATCTCGAAAGGCTTTTACGCGCGCTGGATGGGTCGCAATTTCTGTCTCCGTGGTAAAAAAATTATCGCCATAGAAATCAATTCCCACCGAGCGAGGTGAAAAAATAGCATATGGAATGTTCAAATGATCCAAAACTTCTGGCTCATCAGTAACATAAGCAGATATTGCATCAGCACGATTCGCAATTAAATCGTGTGCTTCAGGATTTAAATGAATCAGTTTGATTTGCTCAGGTGACACGCCTTCTTTTTTAAGATATGCCAATAATTCTTCAGCTTGTTCTTCAATAACAAGGCGTTTGCCAACCAAATTGTGAATGGATTGTATGGAAGATGTTTGACGCATGAGCAACACATAAGGCGAATGTTGAAAAATAACACCTAGCACAACGAGCGGTTTACCTGCACCACGTTCCAACAATAAATTTGAACCACTAATGCCAAAATTAGCACGACCCGCCAAAACTTCTGTGACCGAATTTAAACTGTGATCACCTTCGATAAAATTCACATCAAGTCCCACTTCTTGATAAAAGCCTTTAGCTTTTGCCATGTAATACCCTGCAAATTGAAATTGATGCGTCCATTTTAGTTGCAATGATACGGTTTCTAAGGCATGAGCATTCGTATGAAAAATTAAAAATACACCAAAAATAATGCGAGTTAATTTGTTCATTACAAAATTTCAAGATACCAACCGCGTGCAGGTTGGTTTTTGATAATATCGCATTGCAATTTGCGACGTAGTTCACCAAGCACATTTTTTAATGCGGCATCAGTCATTTCGTAGTTATTCCAAACGACTTCATTGATTTCAGATTTTTGTACCAACCTATTTTTGTTAAATAACAATAGTTCAAGTAACGCACATTCTTTTTGACCTAAACTAACATCCTGACCATGAACCAACAATCTTTTTTGTGGCACATAATAAAACGTATTTTCCGCCAATTTAATGGGCTGTAATCTCCATTCAATACGTTTTAATGCCGATTCAAGCGCGTTATTTAACTTTTGAAAATTAAGCGGTTTTGTAATATACGCATCGATTTGTAAATTTGCTGCCCGCAACAAATAATCCGTATCTGTGAAAGCGGTCAACACAATGATGGCAACATGACTATTGTCTGCACGAACTTTCTCAACAAAGGAGAGTCCATTTTCGCTGGGCATTTTGATGTCCGTGATAATAATATCGATGCTTTTTTCACGGTAAAACTTAAGTGCATTTTTAACATCCTTAGCCAAAAACATGGTATTAAAATAGCCAGACAGTAAACGATATGCGCTTGCACTGACATCAACATTGTCATCAATAAACAATAAATTAAGATTTTTAAAAATAGGTGCGTGAGTTAGCATTTGCGAAAATATAAGATGATCAAATCAAGAAACTGGTTTGTCAATTCTACTAGTGTAAAAAATGCTTGATAAATTATTTTCAAAAATCCGACCGATTTGAGACTGCGAATTTGTTACTATGTTTAAGGTTAATAAAAACATTAAGAAAACTGACTTTTAACTAAAAAATAAACGGAAAAACACTATGACAGCTCAATTACTTGAGGATTTACGTGCTAAATTCAGCAATCAAATCAATCATTTTTTAACCACACAAGCAACCACTTATCGCAAAGCGGCAGGATTTATTTCAACGAATGCACAGTTGCAACAAGACATTTTTGAAAATTTACTCGCCATTTTACAAAGTGATGATTTAGAACATGCAAAAAAAGCAGCGGCTCACGCACTCCATGCAAGTCATGAATTAGATTCAAGTTTGCATTTTTTGTTGTCTTATCGCACCAACGAGCAAAAATACGCGAAATGGAAATTGAAAATTTAACTCACGAATTCAACAAAACGCTTAATTTAATTGAAGCGAAAATTGGTGTTACCTCATGAAGTTACCACGCATTGCGCTAACAGCTGGTGAACCTGCGGGAATCGGTGCTGACTTGTGCATTCAACTCGCACAACAAGTTTTGCCCGCCTGTGAATTAGTTGTTTTAGCCGATGCCAATTTGTTGCAAGAACGCGCTAAACAGTTGAATTTGCCGCTTACGTTGCATCATTTTGATCCTAGCAAGTCGCAAACGATGTTGCCGCGTGGACATTTGACGATTTTGCCCATTTCTCTCAAAACGCCTGTGGAAACGGGTGTTTTAAATTTTGAAAATAGTCCTTACGTTCTTGAATTGTTAGATGTTGCAACGCAAGGCTGTTTAAATGGTACCTTTGCGGCAATGGTCACTGCGCCTGTGCATAAAGGTGTCATTAACGAAGCAGGTTTTGCTTTTACGGGTCACACCGAATATATCGCGCAGCAAACAGGTGGTCATCCCGTGATGATGCTTGCCACCGAAGGCTTGCGCGTCGCGCTGGTCACAACGCATTTGCCTCTTTCACAAGTGAGCCAAGCGATTACACCAGCAGTGTTAAAAAACGTTATTCGTATTTTGCATAGTGATTTAAAAAATCGTTTTCATATTGAAAATCCGAAAATTTTAGTCAGTGGCTTAAATCCACATGCGGGAGAAGATGGTTATTTAGGGCGCGAAGAACTCGACATCATCAATCCTGTTCTGGAAAAACTTCGTGCTGAAGGTCTGAAATTAGAAGGTGCATTACCTGCTGATACGTTATTTACGAATAAATATCTGCAATCCGCCGACGCTGTGTTGGCGATGTATCACGATCAAGGTTTACCCGTTTTGAAATACAAAGGTTTTGGTCAAGCCGTGAATATCACACTTGGGTTGCCAATTATTCGCACGTCAGTTGATCACGGCACGGCGTTAGATTTGGCAGGAACAGGCAAAGCCGATTTGGGTAGCTTGCAATACGCGCTGAAAACGGCTGTTGAAATGTGTAGTTAAGCAGATTTGAGCTGAAAAATTTCCAACGCAGCAGAAAGCAAATCATGCCGTTCATTTTCTGCTGCGACACGCAATTGAGAACTTGGCGTATGAATCAATTTATTAGTTAACGAGTGCGCTAATCGTTGCAGCGCAATTTCTGGTGACGTGCCGTTTTCAAGTGACGCTAAGGCTTTTTGCAACGCATCATCGCGCATAATTTCCGCCTGAGAGCGATAATCCTTAATCAGCGATTGTGCGCCTTGAGCGCGTAGCCACGCTAAAAAATACGCTACTTGCGTATCGATAATTTCTTCTGCTTGCTCGGCTGCTTCGCGGCGCGACTGCATATTTTGTTCAATCGTATGCTGCAAATCGTCAACTGTGTACAAATACACATCATCTAATTGCTCAACTTCGGCTTCAATATCACGCGGTACAGCCAAATCAACCATAAACATCGGTTTGCGTTTGCGTACTTTTAAAGCGCTTTCAACACGCCCTTTGCCTAAAATTGGCAGCTGACTTGCCGTTGACGAAATCACAATATCCGCTTCAGCTAAATGATTAGGCATTTCGGCAAGCGTAATCGCGTAACCATTAAATTGCTCGGCAAGTTGATGAGCTTTTTCAAAGGTACGATTAGCAATAATAATGCGCCCAATACCTTGCTGACTGAGATGTCGCGCCGTTAATTCAATGGTTTCACCTGCCCCAATGAGTAATGCCGTTTGCTCGCTAAGTTTGTCAAAAATTTGCTGTGCAAGTTGCACGGCGGCAAATGCGACAGAAACAGGACTTGAACCAATTGCCGTATCCGTTCGGACTTTTTTCGCTGCAGTGAAAGTATGCTGAAATAATTTGCCAAGCAATTTCCCCATTGTTCCCGCATCGCACGCGGCTTGATAAGCCGTTTTCATTTGCCCCAAAATTTGTGGTTCGCCCAAAATCATAGAATCCAAACCACATGCCACGCGAAAAATATGGCGAATCGTTGCATCATCAGCGTGACTGTAGAAATATGGTGTGAGTTCTTTTGCTTGCAGCTGTTTATTTTGAGCAATCCAATCAATTAAAACATTGGGATTTTCCGACTGCGTGGTGCAATAAAATTCAGTGCGATTACACGTCGATAAAATTGCTGCTTCGCTCACGCCTTTTACACAAAGCAAATCTTGCAATGCGGCAGACAAAATATCTGCGGGAAATGCAAGTTTTTCACGCACTGAAACAGGTGCGGTTTGATAATTTAAACCTAAGGTTAAAAGTGTCATGGAGGAATTTTTATAACATTGATTTTGCAATCAATGCAAAACCCGCTACAAATAAGAAGACAGCAAAAATACGATTATATTTTTCATTGTCGATGTTGCCATAAAGCATTTTTTCGACGACTAAAAACGTCAGAATACCGATTTGCACCAAAAATGCTTTCGTTGCATAAGCAATCGTGAATTCGGTTTGCATAATGAGCAACGTCAAGAGTTGAAACAAAGCAAATACTGCGTAACAAGCCGCAGCCGTAACGCGCGTTGTGTCTTTTGGGTAATTTTTACTGTAAATCATCACCGTTAAAAGTGAACCGCCCAAATTACTCACACCATGCACCAGCCCAGTCACAACTAAATATAATCGCTCATATTTGACGATTGACTTTAAGGCGTTTTCAACTTGTGGCAAAAAATTTTTAAGTGCAACAAGCAACAGAAAAATCCCCATGATAAAACCGACATTGATTTTGATTGAGGCAATCAACGCTAAAAATAACACGATAACGGGAATGCAATAACGCAATACGTTTTTGAAAAATACCTTATCTACATAATCAACATGTTTGAGAACTTGCAGCAGACTAATTGCAATCGAAATCGGCAATACTATGCCGAGAGAATCAACGAAACTGTAACCGAGCAAAAGCAACATCGGCGTGCCAAATAAAAGCATACCAACACCAAAAATCGACTGAATTGTCGCGGTAACAATAATGGTAAGCAAAATATCAATTGGCATAGCATGTTCCAATGTTGAGTAAAAAAGTTAATCTTGAGTTGTATAAATGAGTTTGCTGGTATCAAATCCCAATGCAGCGGCTTTTGAAACTAGTTTGGTTTTGACAGCTTCATCAATTTTTTTATCGCGGGCAAGTAGCCAAAAATAGGATTTATCTGGTCCTGAAATCAGCGAATAACGGTAGTTTTCATCCAAATCAAAAATAATGTAAGAACCGTAAAAAGGTTCAAAAAACGATACTTTCAAATAGCCATCATTTGGACTTTGGACAAAATAGGCTTTGCCTTCGGCTTCATTCCATTCTTTTTTTTCGGGTGAATAGCCACGATTAAGAACTTTGATGCCGCCATCGTCACGCAAACTATAATTTGCGGAAATGTTTATCAAACCACGTTCAAATGAATGATCAAGTCGTGCGATTTCGTGCCAAGTACCAAGGTATTTTTGCGCGTTGAAATGATCAATAGGTTTGATATTCTCAGGAATTCCCACACAACCGATTAACAGTAACGACAACAAAAACACGACTTGTTTTAAAAACATTCTCATCTACCACATTAAATCGTCAGGGATCTCAAATGCCGCGTAAGGATCGTCAGCTGAGATTTCTTCTTTTTGAGCTTCATTCAAAACCAGCACACGCTTGTCGTCGCGCTCTTTGATTTTCAATGCAGTTTCAACATTTACAAGTTCGTAATCTTTACCAAACTTCACAATGGCTAACGTGCCTTTAACTAATTGATTTCGCAAATTTTCATCGACATAAAGCGTTTTAACTGTCGTACCATCGGTAAAACGGTAGGCAATTTCGGCATTTTTTCGATCAAATTCGATTTTATGCTCTTCAACTAACTGCTTAATTTGCGCTTTGATTTCTTTTTGCCGAGCTTGCTCTTGCAACTGCAAGTTTAGCAACTGGTCACGTTCAGCTTTTTCAGCAGCGGCTTTTTCTGCCCACATTTTCGCTTCGTCAATCACTTCAACTTTATGATGTCGCTGCGCGTGTTGCTGCTTATGCTTTTCTGTTTTAATTGTTTTTGCTTTCGCACTACTCACTAAACCAGCTTTGAGCAGCTGCTCTTGCATCGATAATTTTTTACTCATGCGAAAACCGTTCTAACTCAATTGCGTCAAAATCACTGACTTGCCAATGTGCCGCGCTACTTTGTGGCGTTGCGTCACGAGTGAGCCAAATTGTTTGCAGACCTGCAGTTTGGGCAGCGTTTAATTCTGCTTCAATATCAGACAAAAATAATAAATGCTCGGCAGGCAACCCAATGTGTGCAACGATATTTTCATACGAGCTACTGTCTTGTTTTGCGCCAATGTGCGTATCAAAATAACCCGAAAAAAGTGGTGTTAAATCACCTGCTTCTGTGTAAGCAAAAAGCAGTTTTTGTGCGTAAACAGAACCTGAAGAATAAACATACAAGTCAAACCCTTCGGCTTTCCAGTTTTGCAAATTACGAATTGCATCTTCGTACAAATGCCCAATCAATTCACCTCGCTGATAACCAGCTTCCCAAATCAAACCTTGTAGCGATTTTAGCGGCGTGATTTTTTTATCATCGTCAATCCATTGAATTAACTGTGTTATTGCCTGTTCTAAATCTAATTTCTTACCAACTTCAGCATTCACATCAGCGAGTAGTTTTTGTACTATTTCATTTTCAAAATTAGCACGCAAAAATTCGCCAATGTGAGCGCGAGCATAGGGAAACAAACAATCTTTCACAAACGATAATGACGACGTTGTACCTTCAATATCCGTAATAATCGCTTTAATCATACGTTCAATTCCTTTTGTAACTGTTCAAGTGTCGGGAATGATTTTGAAATATCACTGCCTGAAAACTTCGCTACCCAACCGTCTGGATTGGTAAATAAACGAATGCAGGCAAAATTCGGATTTTCGCCCATATCAAACCAATGCAACGCATTGGCAGGAACGCTGATTAAATCACCTTTTTCACATAAAACGCCAAAAACCTGCTCGCCAACATGTAAATAAAATAAACCACATCCTTCAACAAAAAAACGGACTTCAAATTCACTGTGTGTGTGTTCATTTAAGAATTTTTCACGCAACGCGGCTTTGTCTGGATGTGTTGAATCTAACCTGATTACGTCAGCAGTTTGAAAATCATATTGATTCTTTAAGCGCGTAACGGAATTTGCATAAGCACTCAAAATATCGTCATTACTAGCTTCTGCACTTAAAACTTCTAACGTAGTCCAACGTTCAAATTGCACACCAATCTCTTTTAATTTCGATTCAATGTTTGCAAAATCGGCAAAACGCTCACTTTTTTCAGGTGATTTTTCAGAATAAATAGTTAGTACACTCATCGACACTCACTCCGTTATGCTTGTAATCCACAAGCAAATAAGAAATCCAAGGCTTCTAAATATCGCAAGGTTTCAGTAACACTAGCCCCCCAAGTATATAAACCATGTCCTGCAATTAAATACGCATAAATATCGTCATGCAAATCCATATATTCATCAACTTGTTGAGCTAATTGTGAAATGTTTTGCGTATTCGCGAAAATAGGAACGTTAATGCGACTTTCATGAGTCGTAATGCCACTAAAGGCTTTAAGTAACTCATAATTCTTGAGCAGCACACGTTTTTTATGTTTCGTTGAAATGACAGTGCTATTAAGCGAATGCGGGTGTAAAACGGCATGAACATCAGAAAAACGTTGATAAAGTTGAACGTGTAGCAAGGTTTCAGCGGAAGGAATTTTACCGTCGAGTGAATTACCTAACGCATCAATCAGCATAATATCACTGCGTTGCAATTGCCCTTTGTGTTTGCCAGAAACGGTAATTGCAATCGTACCGTCATCTAAACGCGCAGAAAAATTACCACTTGTGGCAGGACACCAACCGTTGCTATCAATAACTTTTCCCGCATAAATCAGTGCGTCGGCAAGGTGAAAAAACTGCTCTGAATAATTATAAGTTGTCATTCAATTAGCTCATTGTCGCCATAATTTCTTCGCTAATATCGCCGTTTGAATAGACATTTTGGACATCGTCTAAATCTTCTAAACGTTCAATTAAGAGCATCATTTTTTCCGCATTTTCTTTATCTAATTCCGCTTTAGTGCTGGCTTGCATAGTAATTTCAGAACTTTCAGGCTCAAATCCTGCCGCAATTAACGCTTCTTTGACGTTCAAATAATTTTCGAGTGTTGTAATCACATCTTTTGAATTATCTTCATTTGTCACAACATCGTCTGCGCCCGCTTCAATTGCCGCTTCCATTAGCATATCTTCGTCAACTTCTGCACTGTAACTGATTATACCGAGTTTGCTAAATAAATAAGCAACAGAGCCATCTGTTCCTAAATTACCGCCCGATTTACTAAACGCATGACGAACTTCACCGACAGTGCGTTGTTTGTTATCGGTTAAACAATCAACGATAACTGCAACACCACCAGCACCGTAACCTTCGTAGCGAATAGATTCATAATTTACCCCCTCAAGTGTTCCAGAGGCTTTTTTAATTGCATTATCAATGGTGTCACGACGCATATTTGCACCTAATGCTTTATCTATTGCCGTGCGTAATGCGGGATTACTTGCAGGATCACCACCAGCAGTTTTTACTGCTACGTTAAGTTCTCTCAAAACTTTAGTAAAGATTTTTGCGCGTTGAGCATCCTGCCCTGCTTTACGATGTTTAATGTTTGCCCATTTACTATGACCAGCCATATTGTTTTTATCTCCCCGAAATTTAAATAATGAAACAATATATTTTACACTAGACGGGACTAATGTTTGAAATGTGCTAAATAAAATACAAACAAAAAAGCCCGATAAAAAATTTATCGGGCTTAATCGTAAAAATAAGAGCTTGGCAATTCCCTACTTTCGCATGGCAAACTGCCACACTATCATCGGCGCTAAGCGGTTTCACTTCCGAGTTCGGGATGGGATCGGGTGGTT
>JAQTXN010000015.1 GCA_028688755.1 Methylococcales bacterium
TAGGCATTCCTCTCATTATTCATGAACAAAATCGCGTGGTTGGTACAACGAATCGTTTGCTTGCAAAAATTGCCACGAAAGTTTTGCAAGGTTTTCCGAATAGTTTTGCGCCAAAATTTAATGCAATTTGTTCGGGGAATCCGTTACGCAAAAGTTTTGTTGATGCTATGAAACAAACGAATTCAAACAATGACGTTTTGAAAATTTTAATTGTTGGTGGCAGTCAAGGCGCAAAAGCCTTAAACGAAAATGTACCGAATGCGATTGCGTTGTTGAAAAATGTCGTACAAGTTCGTCATCAAACTGGTTCGGCGATGCAAAACGAAGTGGCTGAAACCTATAAAAAATTAAATTTAAATGCTCAAGTCAACGCATTTATTGATGATATGGCAGCAGCGTATTCGTGGGCAGATTTAATTATTTGTCGCGCAGGCGCAATGACGGTTAGCGAAGTTGCCGCAATCGGCATTCCCGCTATTTTTATTCCGCTACCGAACGCAATTGATGATCATCAAACCGCTAACGCCAAATATCTCACCGAAGCAGGTGCGGCAATTTTGCTAAAACAACGCGATTTGACGGCTGAAAATTTGGCACAACAAATTGAAAAACTTTGTGAAAATTTACCCGAACGACGCGCCATTTCACAATCACTCGCTTATTTAAATGCAACAGAAACCGTTGCAAACTTTTGTATTTCAGAGGCAAAAAAATGAACTTTCCCGATAATCCTTTAGGCACAGTCAAACGCATTCATTTCATCGGAATTGGCGGCACAGGCATGAGCGGTATCGCGGAAGTGTTGCTAAATCTGGGCTACAGCGTGTCGGGTTCGGACATAAAAATTAGCAGTACGACCGACAGATTGCGCGAGTTAGGCATTCAAATCACCATCGGACACCAACGCGAAAACGTGACGCAAGTTGATGTGGTAGTTGTTTCGAGTGCGATTGACCGTTCAAATCCTGAAATCGATGAAGCCTATCAACAACGTATTCCTGTGATTCCACGCGCTGAAATGTTGGCAGAATTGATGCGGTTTCGATTCGGCATTGCAGTTGCGGGAACGCATGGCAAAACGACGACAACCAGTTTAACCGCGAGTTTGCTTGCTGAAGGCGGTTTAGACCCGACGTTTGTTATCGGTGGACGATTGAACAGTGCGGGAACAAATGCTCAACTCGGTTCGGGAAATTATTTGGTTGCTGAAGCTGACGAAAGTGATGCGTCATTTTTGTATTTGCAACCGATGATTGCGATTGTGACTAACATTGACCATGACCACATGGAAACGTATGAAAACAGTTACTCGCGTTTGAAAGAAACCTTTGTTGAGTTTTTGCATCATTTGCCTTTTTACGGGTTAGCGGTTTTGTGTTTGGACGATGAAGGCGTGCGTGAAATTTTGCCGTCGCTTTCAAAACCAATGGTGACTTACGGTGTGCATGAAAACGCAGATTTTCGCGCAATCAACATTCGTCAAGAAGGAATGCACACGCATTTCACCGTGCAACGTCGTGGCGATTACGCACCGCTGGAAGTCACGCTCAATATGCCTGGTTGGCACAATATGTTGAATTCACTCGCGGCAATTGCGGTGGCAACAAAATTGGGCGTTGATGATTACGCCATTCAACGCAGTTTGAATGCGTTTAAAGGTGTTGGACGACGTTTCCAAATTCAAGGTGATTTCCCTGTTAAAAATGGCAACGTGACGTTTGTGGATGATTATGGTCATCATCCGCGCGAATTAGCGGCAACGCTTGAAGCCTTAAAACAAGCCTACGCACCACGTCGTTCGATTGTGATTTTTCAGCCGCATCGTTACACGCGAACCCGTGATTTATTTGAAGATTTTGTGCAAGTTTTAGCCGAAGTTGATGTGTTGGTTTTGATGGAAGTGTATTCGGCAGGCGAACAAGTGATTGCAGGTGCAGACGGACGCACATTAAGTCGCGCGATTCGGTTGCGTGGGCGAGTTGATCCGATTTTCGTGGAGCATTGGGAAGATTTACCAAAATTACTCGCGGGAATTGTTCACGAAAATGACGTGATTTTAACGATGGGTGCGGGCAATGTTGGGCAAATTGCAACGCAGTTACCACAATTACTTTCGCAGGAATTGGCAGGTTAAATCGTGAGTCAAATCACTGGACAAATGCGTTATAACGAACCGCTTGCGAGCTACACTAGTTGGCGTGTTGGCGGTGTTGCCGATAAATTTTATCAACCTGCTGACAAGGCGGATTTAATTCGTTTCGTTCAGAGTTTGCCTGAAAATGAACCACTGTTTTGGATGGGTTTAGGCAGTAATTTGTTGATTCGTGACGGTGGAATTCGTGGCACGGTCATTAACACAAAAAATCGTTTGAAAATCTGTGAACGTCTTGATGATGAAACGATTTATGTTGAAGCAGGCGTACCGTGTGCGTTAGTCGCCAAATTTTGTGCAGAACAAGGTTTAGTCGGCGCAGAATTTTTAGCAGGCATTCCTGGCACAATGGGCGGAGCGTTAAAAATGAACGCTGGCGCATTCGGTGGTGAAACATGGGAAATCGTGCAAACTGTTGAAACGCTCAATCGGCGCGGTGACGTTTTCACAAAATCAGCTAACGAATTTGAAATCAGTTATCGCCACGTTAACTTGAAAAATGACGAATGGTTTTTAGCGACAACTTTGAAATTACAAAAAGGCGACACGAGCGAAAGCCAACAAAATATAAAAGCTCTACTTGCAAAACGCGCCAATTCGCAACCAACAAATCAACCGAGTTGTGGCTCCGTTTTCAAAAACCCAACAGGTGATTATGCGGCGCGTTTAATTGAAGCAACTGGTTTGAAAGGTTTTAAAATCGGTGGCGCACAAGTTTCAGAAAAACACGCAAATTTTATTATCAATGCAGGCGGCGCAACGGCGGCAGATATTGAACAAATGATTGCTCATGTTCAAGCGCAAGTCGCACAACAACACGGTATTTTGTTACAAACGGAGGTGTGCATCGTGGGTGAAAAGTTAAACGAAAAAACAGCGCAAGATTTCGGTACGGTCGCTGTTTTAATGGGCGGCAATGCGGCTGAACGTGAAGTTTCATTGAGAAGTGGCAAAGCGGTTCATGCGGCTTTGATTGCACGCGGTGTTAATGCCGTTGCCGTTGATGTGAAAGATAACGTGATTGACACGTTGGCGAAACTTAACGTGGATAGAATTTTCAACATCATTCACGGACGCGGTGGCGAAGATGGTGTTTTGCAAGGCGTATTGGAAGTTTTGAACATTCCTTATACAGGCAGTGGTGTTTTAGCATCAGCCCTTGCAATGGATAAATTACGAACCAAACTTTGCTGGCGCGGCGCGAATCTACCAACACCAAATTGGTTTGTGTTGAAAAACGAAAACGATATTGACGCTTGCATCGAAATGTTAGGTTTTCCAATCATTGTCAAACCCTCGCTCGAAGGTTCAAGTGTTGGCATGAGTAAAGCAAAAAATCGCATTGAATTGGTTGCCGCATTAAAAGTTGCTTTAGCGTGCAATTGCGAAGTGTATGCTGAAGCGTGGGTAACGGGTGATGAATATACCGTTGGAATTTTGCAAGGTGAAGCCCTACCTATAATCCGTTTAGAAACGCCGCGCGAATTTTATGATTACGAAGCGAAATATAATTCAACTACCACGCAATATCATTGCCCTTGTGGATTAAATGTTGAACAGGAAAAGAAATTGCAAGAATTGGCTTTGCAGGCAAGTTATATTATCGGTGTTACAGGTTGGGCGCGAGTTGATGTTTTTATCGATCAAAATGGGCAAGCGCAATTGATTGAAATAAACACCGTGCCAGGTATGACCGATCACAGCTTAGTACCAATGGCGGCAAAGCATGCAGGCATTGATTTTAATGAACTTGTGTGGCGGATTCTTGAAACGAGTTTTCGGAAATAACCCGTGCGTTTGTTAAAAATCATCGTCATTATGGCGTTATTTACAAGCTTAGTTTATGCTGTGAAGCAAATTGTCCCCATTAAACATGTGAAAATTGATGGGACGTTTCAGCATATAAGCAAAGACGAACTTAAAGTCGCGCTTGAGCCGTTAGTCGATGTTGGTTTTTTTGATGCCGATTTGCAAGCAATTCATGATGTTTTAGCGCAGATGATTTGGGTTGAAGATGTAACCGTGAATCGTGTTTGGTCTGATACCTTAAAAATCAAAATTCTCGAGAAACATCCAATCGTGCGCTGGGGTGATGATTCGCTTTTGAGTAGTCGTGGTGAAATTATTAAACCAATAGAAATTGAACCGTTTGAAAATCTACCCATTCTACGCGGTATTGAAGGACAAGAATTGAAGTCGCTTGAAATTATGAAAGGTGTGAATACGGCTCTTGCCGATCAAGAAATGAGCATGGCAGAATTTAGCATTAACAATCGCTGGGCATGGAAAATTAAGCTCACAACGGGTTTGGAAATTTTACTCGGACGCAATGAACAACTAAAAAAATTACAACGTTTTATGAAAACACTCGATGTTTTGGGGCATGAACAAATCAATGCAATGGCAGTTGTTGATTTGCGTTATCCTAATGGCTATGCAGTATCATGGAAGCCCAATTCACAACCCATAAATTGGAACAATTTACCCGCCGCGCAAGCTGCAAATAGATAAAAATTAGGCTGCAACAGAGTAAAAAAATGGCAAAAAGAACAGAACGAAATTTAATTGTAGGACTTGATATTGGCACCTCAAAAGTCGCAGCAATTGTGGGCGAATTAACAGGTGACGGGCATCTTGAGGTCATAGGCTTTGGTTCAACACCGTCTAAGGGATTGAAAAAAGGTATTGTGGTGAATTTAGAAACCACAGTGCAATCGATTCAACGTGCCATTGAAGAAGCAGAATTGATGGCGGGTTGTCAAATTAAGTCTGTTTTTGCAGGTATTGCAGGCAGTCATATTCGCAGCCGTAATTCTCTTGGTGTCGTTGCCATTAAAGACAAAGAAGTTACGCAATACGATATTGATCGAGTCATTGATTCGGCGAGAGCTGTAGCAATTTCAGCAGACCAAAAAGTGCTGCACATTTTGCCGCAAGAATTTATCATCGACACCCAAGAAGGCATCAAAGAGCCGATTGGCATGTCGGGCATTCGTTTAGAAGCGAAAGTTCACATTGTGACCAGCAGCGTGAGTGCTTCGCAAAACATTATTAAATGTATTCGTCGCTGCGGTTTAGAAGTGGATGACATTGTTTTGGAACAACTTGCATCATGTCATTCTGTTTTAACTGAAGACGAAAAAGAATTAGGCGTTTGTTTAATCGACATTGGTGGTGGTACAACCGATATTGCCGTTTATATTGAAGGTGCAATTAAACACACCGCCGTCATTCCCATTGCTGGCGATCAAGTAACCAATGACATTGCTGTCGCATTACGCACGCCAACCGTGAATGCGGAAGAAATCAAACAGCGTTACGCTTGCGCGATGACAAAATTACTTGAAGATAGCGACGAAGAAATTGAAGTACCAAGCATTAGCGATAACAAACCGTTCCGCAAAATTTCACGTCAAACGCTGGCTGATATTATCGAACCGCGTTACGAAGAATTGATGCTATTAGTGCAATCTGAATTGCGTCGTGTCGGTTATGAAGAACAGATTGCTGCGGGAATTGTTTTAACGGGGGGGAGTTCGCAAGTTTGGGGTTTAGTTGAACTTGCAGAAGAAATTTTCCACATGCCCGTAAGAATGGGAAGTCCGCAAAACGTGACGGGTTTAACAGAAGTTGTAAAAAATCCGATTCATTCCACGGGAGTCGGTTTGTTGATGTATGGTAGAGATCATCATCAGCAACAGGGTTTGCATCATATTGCAGACCATGCAAGTGGTGGTTCACTGCTATCAAAAATAAAAAATTGGTTCCAAGGCAATTTTTAACAAACACACTTTTTAATTAACAAAACTTAACTAAATACAAAATCCAAGGGAGTATTAAAAATGACAGACGCATTTGAATTAGTTGATACCTACAGCGAAAGCGCGGTTATCAAAGTTATTGGCATTGGCGGTGGTGGTAATAACGCAGTCAGTCACATGGCTGGAAACCACATTGAAGGAGTTGAATTCATTTGCGCGAACACCGATGCTCAAGCGTTACGCAAATTAAATTTCGGCACAATTATTCAATTGGGCGTGGAACTTACTAAAGGCTTAGGTGCGGGAACAAATCCAGAAGTCGGTCGTCTTGCCGCTGAAGAAAATAAAAATCGTATTCGTGAAGTGTTAGAAGGTGCGGATATGGTGTTTTTAACAGCTGGTATGGGCGGCGGTACAGGTACAGGCGCAATTCCTGTTGTAGCTGAAATTGCACGCAGCATGGGCATTTTGACCGTTGCGGTTGTGACCAAACCGTTTGCCTTTGAAGGTAAGAAAAAACAAGATTCTGCTGAAAAAGGAATTGCAGAATTAGAACGTTTTGTTGATTCGTTAATCACGATTCCAAATCAAAAATTATTACCTGTTTTAGGCAATAAAGTTTCATTAGTTGATGCGTTCCAAGCGGCAAACAACGTGTTGTTAGACGCAGTGAAAGGTATTACCGATTTAATCGTTCATCCAGGTATGATTAACGTCGATTTCGCGGACGTTCGCACCGTGATGTCAGACATGGGCGCAGCAATTATGGGAACAGGTATTGCAACAGGCGAACACCGTGCGCGTGAAGCGGCTGAAAAAGCGATTGCTTGCCCATTGCTTGAAGATATTAACTTAAAAGGCGCACGCGGCATTTTGGTGAACATTTCAGGTGCAAGTTTAGGTTTAGCTGAATTTGACGAAGTTGGCGCGATTGTTCACGCATTTGCTGCTGAAGATGCGACGATTAAAATCGGTACGTCAATTGACCCTGATTTAGATGACGAAATCAAAGTTACTGTTGTTGCAACGGGAATGGGAATGCCGATGGAAGAAATGAAAGCTCCACCTAAAAATGCGAATGTTCGTTCAATTAACGGTGGTCAAATGAATTATGACGGTTTAGATAAACCTGCCGTGATGCGTAAGCATTCAGCGCAAACACGCACAACAGAAAGTCGTGAAACGCGTTTTGGCGCACAACCAAAACAAGCATGGGATGTTGATGCACTCGATATTCCAGCATTTTTGAGACGACAAGCTGACTAATTTGTTGCATTTGTTTTCGGCAAACAAACCCACTAACGCGCTCGCAAGGCGCGTTATTTTTTCATAGGCAAAACACGTTATGATTAAACAACGCACTTTAAAAAATACCATTCGCGCCACAGGCGTAGGGCTACATACTGGCGAGCAAGTTTATTTAACGTTGCATCCCGCCGAGCCAAATACAGGGATTCATTTTCGACGTGTCGATTTAGAAACTCCCATTACGATTCACGCAACGCCTGAAAATGTCGGTGAGACGACCCTTTCAACCACATTAGTATGTGGTGATGTCAAAATTTCCACGGTAGAGCATTTATTGTCAGCTTTCGCAGGTTTAGGCATTGATAATGCGATTGTCGATGTGAATGCCGCTGAAATTCCCATTATGGATGGCAGCGCGGGGCCTTTTGTGTTTTTGCTGCAATCTGCTGGCGTAAAAGAACAAGATGAACCGAAAAAATATCTTCGTATAAAACGTCCCGTTCGTGTGGAAAATGGCGACAAATGGGCTGAATTTACGCCATTTGAAGGATTTAAAGTCACGTTCACGATTGATTTCGAGCATCCCGCATTTGAAAGTGATGTAAAAACCGCCACGATGGATTTTTCATCAACAACATTTGTGCGTGAAGTCAGTCGCGCTCGTACGTTTGGTTTTTTGAAAGACATCGAGATTTTGCAAAAAAATAATTTGGCATTAGGCGGCAGTTTAGATAACGCCATTGTTGTCGATGACAATAAAGTGATTAACGAAGACGGTTTGCGCTATGCAGACGAATTCGTTAAACACAAAATTTTAGATGCGATTGGTGATTTGTATTTGCTTGGTCACAGTTTAATCGGCGAATTTAAAGGCTATAAATCGGGACACGGTTTAAACAATCGCTTGCTTCGCACTTTACTTGAAGATAAAGACGCTTGGGAAATGGTCACGTTTGAAAATGAAGAAGATGCACCAATTTCATTTATGCGTTCAGCCGAAGCACCACGTCACGTTGAATAAAACGCTGCAATGATTACGCACGAATTCGATGTCATTGTCGTAGGTGCTGGTGGTGCTGGCTTACGCGCAACACTGGGAACAGTTGAAAAAGGACTGAAAACGGCGTGTTTGACCAAAGTGTTTCCAACACGCTCTCACACTGTTGCCGCACAAGGTGGGATTAGCGCAGCTCTGGGCAATATGGGCGAGGACGATTGGCGTTACCATTTTTACGATACGGTAAAAGGTTCAGATTGGCTCGGCGACCAAGATGCCATCGAATATATGTGCCGTGAAGCGATTCCTGCTGTGGTGGAATTAGAACATTACGGTGTGCCATTTTCACGCACCGCTGATGGAAAAATTTATCAACGTGCCTTCGGTGGTATGACAACGCATTACGGCGAAGGTCAGGCGCAACGCACTTGTGCAGCGGCAGATAAAACAGGTCATGCGATTCTTCACACTCTTTATCAACAAGCCTTAAAACATCAAGCGCAATTCTTCATTGAATACATTGTTCTCGATTTAATCATGGAAAATGGTGAATGTCGTGGCGTAATTGCGTGGTGTTTAGACGATGGTTCGTTGCATCTTTTCAAAGCTCACGCCACGATTCTAGCGACAGGCGGTTATGGTCGCACTTACTTTTCTTGCACGTCAGCACACACTGTTACAGGCGACGGTAATGCGATGGTTTTGCGTGCAGGTTTGCCGTTGCAAGATATGGAATTTATCCAATTTCATCCCACAGGCATTTACGGTGCAGGTTGTTTAATCACCGAAGGTGTACGCGGCGAAGGGGGTTATTTAACCAATTCTGAAGGCGAGCGTTTTATGGAACGCTACGCGCCACATGCCAAAGATTTAGCATCACGCGATGTGGTTAGTCGCGCCATTACAATGGAACTCAATGCGGGTCGTGGTGTTGGTGAACATAAAGACCACGTTTATTTGCACATGGAACATTTGCCAGTTGACGTGATTCGTGAACGATTACCTGCAATGGTTGAACTCGCCAAGGTTTTCGCTGGCATTGATGCAACCAAAGTGCCTATGCCTGTGACACCGACGGTGCATTACAACATGGGCGGCATTCCGACAAATTATCATGCCGAAGTCGTCACACTTGAAAATGGCAATCCTGATAACGTGGTCAAAGGCTTAATGGCAATCGGCGAAGCAGCTTGTGTTTCTGTTCATGGCGCAAACCGTTTAGGTTCAAATTCACTGCTTGATTTAGTTGTTTTTGGTCGTGCCGCTGCGATGCGTTGCGCCGAATTGATTACGCCAAATCAACCGCATTCAGATGTAAATCCAGAAAGCTACGCACCCGCTTTAGCGCGTTTTGAAAAAATTAGAAATGCTAACGGCTCAAAAAACACGGCATCCATTCGCTTGGCAATGCAAAAAACCATGCAAAGCAAAGCGGCAGTTTTCAGAACGCAATCGACATTAGATGAAGGCATTGCAGAAATGAAAGTAATTTCAGACTCGTTTGCGGATTTAGGTTTAACCGATCGTTCGTTGATTTGGAATACGGATTTAGTTGAAGCCTTGGAATTGGATAATTTACTCGCGCAAGCAACGGTTGCCATTCACGCGGCGGCAAATCGTCTTGAAAGTCGTGGCGGTCATGCGCGTGAAGATTATCCGCAACGCGATGATGAAAATTGGTTGAAACATACCCTAATTTGGTTACAAAATGGCAATGTGAAAATTGATTATCGTCCTGTACATTTGTACACGCTGACCGATGACGTTGAGATGATTCCACCTAAAGCGCGAGTTTATTGATATGAATAATGAAAACAGAGCAATTCCTTTAGTTTCCAATATCGACATTTTTCCTTGGAATCACAATTTTGATACAGGTATTGAAATTATCGACGAGCAACACAAAAAGCTCTTAGAACTGGTGAATTTGCTAGCGAAACACTTTGTTAATCAATCAGATCCACTCACGTTAAATGCCATTTTTGACGAATTAACCGCTTACACCATTTATCATTTTCAAACCGAAGAAGCGATTTGGCACGAGTATTTTGCCGAAGACGAATTAGAACTTAGCCACAAATCCACACACCAAAATTTCATTGCCGAATTAGAGCGTTTAAAAAATCAAGAATGCGATGAAAATGCAGAGCAAATAATCGAAAATGTCTTGTCATTCTTGACACAATGGCTGGCATTTCACATTTTAGATACCGACAAACGTATGGCAAAAGCCATTCAAGCAATTCAAAATGGCGCAACGTTAGAAGAAGCAAAACGCGCATCTGAAAATGAAATTACGGGCGCGATGAAAGTGTTGATTGCGACCGTTTTGTCGATGTACGACAGCATTTGTAATCGCACTGTGCAATTGATGCGCGAGATATTAGAACGGCAAAAAATTGAAGCAAAACAACGTTTGTCCTCGAATGTTTTTGAAAATACGCTTGATGCAATTTGTATCACGGACAAAAACTTCAACATTGTCGAAATGAATCCTTCGTTTTGTCGGGCAACCGAATATCCGACAGAGGAAATTATCGGGCGGTATTTACCTGATTTGAAACCTGCGTTTTTAAATGAAGTGTTATTTGAAAAAATCACCGCAGAACTTGAACGTTGTGGTCATTGGAGTGGCGAGATTTGTTATCACACGCAAAACGGCGAGCAAAATAAACGTCACGAAGAATGGCTAACACTTTCGGCGGTAAAAAATGAACAGGGTGTTGTGACAAATTACGTTGCTGTTTTTTCAAATGTTGCAAATTTGCTTGAACTCAAAAATGAGCTTGAACATCATGCTTATCACGATTCGTTAACGGGTTTGCCAAATCGGATTTTGCTTTACGACCGATTAAAACAAGCGATTTTGCGAGCTGACAGAACTCACAAACCGCTTGCTGTTTGTTATTTAGATTTAGACGGATTTAAACAAGTTAATGACACGCTAGGACATGGTGCTGGCGACGAGTTATTAAAAGAAGTCGCTCATCGTTTCTCGAAATTGTTACGCGCAAACGATACGGTTGCTCGACTTGGTGGTGATGAATTTGTCATTTTGTTTGGTGATTTAGCTGACGCGGATGATTACCGATTGTTGCTTGACAGGGTATTGGAACATATTAACGAACCTATTTTTATTGATGGTGACGAAGCGAATGTGAGTGCAAGTATTGGTGTGACGCTTTATCCGCTTGATAAAAGTTCGTTCGAAGAATTACTTGAACACGCCGATTTAGCAATGTATCACGCGAAACAATCGGGCAAATCACAATATCAACGCTATACCAAAAGTTTGCTGTAACGTTATTTGTAGATGATGTTTTGCAACACGCTGGCGTTATGTTTGACTAAATCACGCAAAAAACGGGTGAATTCAATTTGATGCAGCTGTTCTAAAACAATCGCTCGTGTTCGTAAATCTTTTAATCGATACATGGGCGTATTGTCATTAAACGCTAATCCGATGATGTTGCCACGCCCTTGCACGGGAACAAACAGTAATTTCCAGTTAAATAATTTTCCTAGCCATAGCGCGATTTGTTGAAATTGTGGGCGTTGAACACCGCCCCAACAATTTATCACCAGCATTCCATCTTTTTTAAGCAATTGCTGGCAATGTTCAAAAAATGACCAATTACAAATCGCTTCTGCCATCCCCGTCGCATCAAACGCATCAACCATAATTAAGCTGTATAACTCGCGTTCACTATCAAGACGTTTACGAACGTATTCTGCACCATCATCCACCACAATTTTTAAACGCGAATCAAGCGGCAAATCAAAATGGCTTCGAGCAATTTTTACGACCCCTTTACGATATTCCACGACTTTTACTTGGCAATCGGGAAAACGATGTAGCAAATGTTTTGCAATCGATCCACCACCTAAACCAATTAACAGCGCGTCATCGTCGAGTGTTTCTTTAAAAAGCATCCAGCTTGACATGGTGCGTGCATATTCTAAATAGAGTTGATTTGGGTCGCTAAGTAACATGGAGCTTTGGCGCGGTAATGAACCAAAATGCAATGAGCGCACACCGTCAACTTCGACGACTTCTAACGCGCCTTGCTCGTCAAAATCTTGGTGAATTAGCAAGCCGTCGTATTTGTACATCGTGTGTTGTGTGAAGAGTTTGCGAAATTTTTTATCTTGAGCGTGAGGCATTTCTGTTTTTTGACAAATTCAAGTTGCGATAATGACCTATTCTACCTTGTCGCGTGTGAAATGTTGATTTAGCATCGTACTTTTCCAACGCAAAATACAAACAATTAAGAGGCTGTTATGACTGATGAATCAAGACCACCTTTTCCGCCATTTACCGCAGAAACGGCAGCACAAAAAGTACGCGCCGCAGAAAATGCGTGGAATTTACAAGTGCCAGAAAAAATTGCATTGGCATATAGCGCAGACAGCGTGTGGCGTAATCGAGCGGAATTTTTGCAAGGGCGTGAGCAAATCACCGCATTTTTGCAACGAAAATGGGCAAACGAATTGGAATATCGCTTAATCAAAGAATTGTGGGCATTTCATGAAAATCGTATTGCGGTGCGTTTTGCTTACGAATGGCACGACAGGGCAGGGCAGTGGTTTCGTTCGTATGGGAATGAAAATTGGGAATTTAACGCGCAAGGTTTGATGCAACGCCGAATTGCCAGCATTAACGATTTAGCGATTGCGGAAAATGAGCGACTGTTTCATTGGGAATTTAAAACAGTGCGTCCTGATGATTATGCGAGTTTGTCGGAATTGAATTTGTAACGAACACGCCACAACCGAAAAAGTCTTACTCATTTAGAGTAAGGCTTTTTTTGTGTTTTAAATTTGGTGTCATTTTCCCCCAATAAAAGCAATCAAACCAATTACTACCCCTGCGAGTCCAGTAATTGCACTAATCATTGATGTAAACATAGTTAAATTTTCTTTTCTATCTGCTCGAATTTCCATTTTCAACGCTTTAATTGCTTTATTGCTCAATACCCGCTGATTCAATACATTATTGTCGGGATCTAAACTCGTTCCAACCCAGTATTCGGGATGAATTTCAAGAAATTTACGTTTTGCTATTTTTAAATAGTAAGAAGTCGTAAGCATTTCAATTTCATAGTCAATGATGTTTAGTTCATTTTTTTCCTCATCCCATAAATCTCTTTCCTCACTAGCATTTTTTGCTAATTTGTAATGTTGAGCAAAATCATGGCTAATTTTTTCTCTTTGAGAAAAAAGTTTATGGAGTTTAAATCTATAAATGAGTGAGTCGATCATGTCTAAAACCTAAATAGTTAACTGTGCATATAGAGTAGACGAATTTCAAAAAAAACGCCCCGCCTTTTAATCAAAAAAAGCAGGGCGTTTCGTTCAATCAAAATGACTTTGAAAAATTAAGCCGCGAAATTTTTCGCCGCAAAATCCCAATTCACTAATGCCCAGAAGGCTTCCAAATACGCAGGACGCGCATTGCGGTAATCAACGTAATAAGCGTGTTCCCAAACGTCGCATGTCAATAACGGTGTTTGACCTGCGGTTAATGGGCAACCTGCATTACTGGTGCTAACGAGAGCCAAGCTGCCATCTGCATTTTTAACCAACCATGCCCAGCCTGAACCGAAAGTAGTAATTGCGGTTTTGGTGAATTCTTCTTTGAATTTTTCAAATGAACCAAAGGTGGCGTTAATGGCATCCGCTAATGCGCCAGTTGGTTGTCCACCAGCATTAGGAGCTAACGAGTTCCAATAAAATGTGTGATTCCAAACTTGTGCTGCGTTGTTGAAAATACCGCCTGATGATTTCACAACGATTTCTTCAAGTGATAAACCTTCAAATTCAGTACCTGGTACTAAATTATTTAAGTTTGTAACGTAAGTTTGATGATGTTTGCCGTGATGAAATTCTAAAGTTTCAGCTGAAATGTGTGGCGCGAGTGCGTCTTTTGCATAAGGTAAAGCAGGAAGTTCAAAAGCCATGATAAATCTCCTAAAAAATGAAAAATAAATACCAACTAATTTAATACGAAATAACTTTAGCATTGATTGATGATTAAATAAACTGCTCGCAGTAGGCAACAGAATGTTTTATGGATAGTTATTATTTTTCTCAAGGGTAAAGGTTGTTTTATCACTAAAAATGCGTAGAATAACCCGATTTATTTTCAACAATTATTTAGAGGTTCAGATGGTAACAATTCGTTTATCAAGAGGTGGTTCTAAAAACCGTCCTTTTTATCAAATCGTGGTAACAGACAGCCGTAACAGCCGTGATGGTCGTTATATTGAACGTATTGGCTTTTTCAACCCGTTAGCGCGTGGTCAAGAAGAACGTTTACGTTTGGATTTAGACCGTGTAAATCACTGGAAAGCAAACGGCGCACAGGCTTCTGACCGTGTTGCATCCTTGATTAAAGATCAAGTTAAAGCAGCGGCGTAATTGCTTTTGAGCGAAGAAACGTTATTGCACGTCGGAAAAATTTCTGGCGTTTTTGGTATTAAAGGCTGGGTAAAAGTTTTTTCTTTTACAGGTTATCGTGAAGATATTTTGCAGTATTCGCCTTGGCAATTGAAAAAAAACGGTGTTACAAAACACGTTGAGATCGTAACAGGACAATTGCAAAACCAATTAGTTGTCGCGCAACTCAAAGGCATTGATGACAGAAATGCCGCTGAAGCGTTAATAGGTTGGGAAATTTTCATTGAAAAATCTCAATTGCCGGCTGTCAAAGAACACGAGTATTACTGGTCAGATTTGATTGGTTTGCAGGTTGAAAATACCGAAGGCGTGGTTTTAGGTGTGATTGATAATTTGCTTGAAACAGGCGCAAACGATGTCATCGTGGTGCAAGGTGAAGAACGTCAACACGCAATTCCCTTTCTTCAGCCACAAATTGTGTTGGAAATCGATTTAGCGGCGCGAAAAATGCGCGTTGATTGGGACGCTGATTTTTAAATGCGTTTTGATGTTATTACGCTTTTTCCTGAAATGGTTTTACACGCTGCATCTTGTGGTGTCACAGGAAAGGCGATTGAAAACGAAATTGTGTCGTTAACTGTTTGGAATCCAAGAGATTACACACACGATAAACATAAAACCGTTGACGACAGACCATTTGGTGGTGGACAAGGAATGGTCATGAAATATCAACCTTTGCACGATGCCGTTATTGCTGCAAAAGTTGACGCGAAGCCTGATTGCAAAGTGGTGTATTTAAGTCCGCAAGGCAAACAAATCACCCAGTCGTTATTGCACGAAGCAAGCGAATTATCGCAACTGATTTTAGTAGCAGGACGCTACGAAGGTTTAGATGAGCGATTCATTCAACGCGATTGTGACGAGGAATGGTCTTTAGGTGATTATGTAATTAGCGGCGGCGAACTTGCTGCATTGATTGTGATTGATGGAATAACGCGATTATTACCGAATGTGTTAGGCAATGAGCAATCGGCTTTGCAAGATTCACACAGCGATGGATTGCTCGATTATCCGCAATTTACGCGACCAGAAGTGATTGATGAAATGGCTGTTCCAGATGTGTTACTCAGTGGCAATCATGCACTAATTTCACGCTGGCGAATGAAACAAGCGTTAGGGCGAACGTGGCAAAAACGTCCCGATTTATTGAACAAAAAAACATTAAGTGCCGAGCAAGAACGCTTATTGGCGCAATTTAAAGAAGTGGACTAAGGTGTAAAAATGAACATTATTGATCAGTTAGAACAAGCACAATTAAAACAAATTCCTGATTTTAATTCAGGCGATACCGTTGTGGTTCAAGTGCGTATTAAAGAAGGCGAACGTGAACGTATTCAAGCATTTGAAGGCGTTGTGATTGCAAAACGTAATCGTGGTTTAAATTCAGCTTTCACCGTGCGTAAAATTTCACACGGCACAGGCGTTGAACGTGTTTTCCAAACACACAGCAATTTAATTAGCGAAATTCAAGTAAAACGTCGTGGTGATGTTCGTCGCGCGAAATTGTATTACTTGCGTGATTTGACGGGCAGAAAAGCGCGTATCAAAGAAAAATTGTCATAAGCAGTTTCTGACAAGTCGTGATTTAAGGAAAGGCAGCGTTGAGCTGCCTTTTTTATTGGGAAAAAAATGACTGCAAGATCTGAAAAACTTATCGATCAATTCTTAGATGCCGCTTGGGTTGAGCAAGGTTTAAGCAAAAACACGCTTTCTGCTTATCGCAGTGATTTAGCGATTTTTGCGGCGTGGTTGAAAAAAGATTTGCTGGCGGTTGACTCGAGCAACGTTGCGGAATTTTTAGCCAATCGCTACCAATTGGGCATGACTAGTCGCACAACTGCACGAATTCTGTCGAGTTTGCGCCGTTTTTACGGTTATTTTTTGCGTGAAAATGTGATTACTGTTGACCCTACGGCGTTAATTTCTGCCCCGAAAACAACGCGCAGTTTGCCTGATTCCTTAACGGAAGCCGATGTTGAAGCCTTGCTTGCTGCGCCGCAACTCGCCCTGCCGCGCGGACAACGTGATAAAACGATGCTCGAAATGTTATACGCCACAGGTTTGCGGGTTTCAGAATTAGTGGATTTAAAATTTGAACAACTGAGTTTAAATCAGGGCGTGGTGCAAATTGTAGGAAAAGGCGGGCGTGAGCGGCTTGTTCCCGTTGGTGAAGAAGCCTTGAATTCGCTGGAAATTTATTTAAAAGATGGGCGCGAGATGCTGCTCAGTGGGCGGCAAAGTGATTATATTTTTGTCACCAATCGCGGTAGCAATATGACGCGCCAAGCTTTTTGGCACATTATTAAACGTTATGCGTTTGACGCAGAAATTACTAAACCGCTTTCACCGCACACGCTGCGTCACGCTTTCGCTACCCATTTGCTCAATCACGGCGCAGATTTGCGCGTGGTGCAATTGCTACTCGGTCATGTTAGTTTATCGACCACGCAAATTTATACCCATGTTGCACGAGAACGATTAAAAACCTTACACGCGAAATTTCATCCACGCGGGTGATTTTTTTACAGGAGAAAAAATGGCACAAACTCTAGCTTGGATAGATGAGTTATTTTCTTGGGCGGATGCTAACAATATCGAGCCTGAAAAATTGCCGCGCGACAAAGAAAATTTATTGTTGATGACTGCGTTGAATTTGAGTTTTTGCAAATTAACGCAGTTGCCTGAATCGCTAGCAAATTTAACCCATTTGACAGAATTAGATTTAGCTTATAACGCGCTGTCAGAACTTCCTGAATGGATTGATAATTTAACGGCGTTGGAAAAGTTGGACGTGTCGGGAAATTCGATAACGTCATTGCCTGATTCGTTGCGGCATTTGCCGAATTTGGAAATTATTGGGTTGGATAAGCAGATTAAAAAAGGAGAAAAAATGGCATCAAAAGGCGCACAGTTTTTAGGTTATGTGATACCAATCATGAAAGTTCTTCAACAAAATGGTGGTTCAGGAGATTCGTCTAATGTAATTCAACAAGTAATACGAGATTTAGAAATTGTTGAAGAAGATTTATTAGAAACAACCGCTAACGGACAATCAAGAATTAAAAACCAAATACAATGGGCTAGATTTTATTTATTTAAAGACGGATTTATTGACAAGTCTCAACGAGGAATTTGGAAACTAACCAAAAAAGGATTAGAAACTAAACTTGAAAATTTCGATGTTCATAAATTGTTTAAATCAGTTCAAGAACATTCCAACGAATCAAAAATAAATATGAAAATCTATCAACAAAAAATCCTCTTCGGAAGTCCTGGAACGGGCAAAAGTCACAAAATCGACAAACAAATTATTCCCAATGACTTAAACATTTTTAATCCCGAAAACGTCATCAAAACTGTGTTTCATCCTGAATATACTTACGGCGATTTTGTCGGGAAATTGATGCCGATAACGGTCGGCGGCAATGTGCAATATAAATTCTACGAAGGACATTTTTTAAAAGCTCTTTCGCAAGCCTACAAAAACATCATCGCCGCGCAAGATAATGACGGTGAAATCGAAAAAGTTGCACTGGTGATTGATGAAATCAATCGTGGAAATTCGGCGGCGATTTTCGGCACGATTTTTCAGTTGCTCGATAGAAATCCTGACGGCTGGTCGAGTTATGAAGTGAGCGTGAATGAAATTATTTTTAATCGATTGTTTGAATTGTGTGATTTGAAAGAAAGTTTGAAAAAGCAGGGGAAAGTCATCAGTTACAAATTCGGCGATGAAGAAATTGAAGCCTCAGAATTGCAGAATAAACTGAATTGCCATTTTGAAAATCGAACCATCAAAATTCCGCCTAATTTATCCATTCTAGCTAGCATGAACACGTCGGACAGTTCGATTTATTACATGGACAGCGCGTTTAAACGCCGTTGGGAATGGGAATTTATCGATGTTGATTCAAACACGGTTTCTGCTGATGGCGTGGCGTTTGAAAATCGAGATGATTGGATAAAATTTGTTAGCAAATTAAATACGTTTATCAAAAGCAATCACAAATCGATTCGCGGCATCGAAGATAAACAAATCGGGCATTTTTTTATCACCGATGAGCAGATTCTAAAATCAAGTGTGCAAAATAAATTGATGTTTTTCTTGTGGGACAGCGTGTTTAATCGAGATAAAAAACCGTTAGTGAAATTGCTGTTTGATGAAAACACTGAAAACGAATTGATTACTTTTGGGGATTTTGCCACGCAGGTTGATTTGTTTATCGACAAAATTAACGGTCATGTTTAATTTCAAATCCTTAAAACTCACCAAACGCTGTGATTCTGAAAGCACGAATTCATTTGTTGGCATTCGGCGAAATGAAAACGGCGAGGTGGAATTTCGTTTGCCACACGGTTTTGATGATTTTCCTGAAAACGATTTTGAAGCCACGAAAGATTTGTTTTTCAAAATGTATCGCACGTTTAAAAAATTTGAACGTGATAACTGGCGACCAAACATTTTAGACACCTGTTCAGCAGGCAAAGACCAAGTTCAAAAAGAAAAAGACGGCTACCGTTTCAAAAACAAAGAAGATACGGAAGTCGTGCTTTATAGCAAAATCGCGTTAATTGAAAATTTGTTAGACGTTTATCGTGATTTAGCGTTAGATCAAATGGAACGGCGCATTGGCGCAGATGAAAAAGTTGATTATTCCAAAATTGACCGCTATTTGGACAGAGCGATTTATTTGCCAAAAGACGTAATTTATATCGACGAAATGGATTTGCCGCGCCAAACGTTGCGCTATGAATCGACGACGCTGATTGATTTGTTTTGTTTCATTGTGACGGAATTGCAAAACGAGTTAGAACAAGACATTGAATCGCGTGTGCAAGAATTAGCGCATCGATTCAGCGAACAGCATTTAAGTCATGAAGAATCGTTGTTTAACGAAGAAACGTTTGAAACCACGATTTGTACATTGAAAAATGTTTTAGATGACATCGACAAACGCACCGCGTACAAAGACGAAGATTATTGGCGACTTTATGACGCGATTGAAACGTTTCTTTATGGCGAGTTAGACATGAACAACCCGCACGAAGATGGCACATTTTGGGGAATTAGTAACTTTTCGTCGGTTTGGGAGGATATGTGTGCGACTTGGGCGTTTGCAAATTATTACTCTAATAATGAGTTTTGGTATGTTGAAACTACCTTTACAAATTTTCATTCTGAAAATGTGATTTTTTATGCGGACACTAATATCGTTTTCAATGGCAAACGTGTAGCGAATGCTAAATCAGCGGGGTATTTCCCGATTTATAAAAAAGATTATTTTGATGACCCTTTCTTCATTCAATTTCGAGGTAAAAAACGCTGGATGCGTCCTGATTTGATGACGACATATACGCCGCGAAAAGAATCTTACATCCCACAGATTCGTTTGTTTGATTGGAAATACATGGATGAAAATTGTTTTAGTAGACAGAATTCAAAAATACACACTGATGTAACGAAACAACTTTGTTATGAATTTGCATTACAGATAGGAAATCCTAATATAAAAATCTATTCAAGATTTTTTATTCCTTGGTTTTATGATGATTACGAACAATCTAACGAGCTTGTTAATTACGATAGATTACACATTAGACTGAAAGATAATAAATTAAGCGTTTTGAAATTGAATTTTTCAAAAATCCAACAAATCTACCTAACCAATGATTGAAACAAATTCAAAATCAAAAAGTCAGTTTGTGGGCTATTTTGGCGTTAAAAATTATGAAAAAATTGAACGTGATTTGATTCGACCTTTGGTAGATAGATTTTTTGATGTTCGGAACATTCAAAAGCAAAATCGGAAAGAAATACAATCTGAAGGAGTTTTTGCAGACAGAGATTTTCTTGATAAAAGCAAAGACAAAAACAAATCTTTTTTCTCAGAGTATTTTTACGATTACATCGTCAATGGCATTCACAAAAACGCTGATGGCAAAATTGAAATTCCTGTCACTTATTGCATCACGTTAGACGAAACCAATTGCACAAAAATCTGCGACCAAACTCAAATCTGTTACGACGAAATGTTACTTTTCGACACGCCCGTTTTTTATTTTATTTATATTGATGTGAAAGACGTTTTTTCATGTTTGCGCCAAAATTCAAATTAAATTTTATTTTCTCAAGGTAATTACTTATGACACAAAACATTCATCCAACCGCTTATATTTCACCCGATGCCAAAATTGGCGACAATGTGAAAATTGGAGCGTTTGCGGTAATTGAAAACAACGTTGAAATCGGCGCAAATTGCGTCATTCAAGCACACGCCGTGATTCAACCTTTTACCAAAATGGGCAGCGGCAATGTGGTTCATCCGAATGTGGTGTTGGGTGATTTGCCGCAAGATATTCATTTCAACCCCGAAACCGTAACGTGGCTAGAAATTGGCGATAACAACACCTTCCGCGAAGGTTTTACCGCGCATCGCGCCACAAAAGAACACGCCGCAACGCGCATCGGCTCAGATTGTTATTTCATGAACAACAGCCATGTCGCGCACGATTGCAGCGTCGGAAATAAAACGATTTTTGCCAACAACGTTGCAATCGGTGGTCATGTCGAAATTGGTAACAATGTTTTTATGGGCGGGGCAGTGGTGGTGCATCAATTTTGCCGTGTTGGCTCATTTGCGATTGTGCAAGGCACAACGGGCTTAAATATGGACGTGATTCCCTTCACGTTAATTGGTGGACGACCTGCACGGCATTATCGTTTAAATAGCGTTGGTTTGCGCCGAAATGGCATTACAGGCGAGCGTTACGACGTTTTATCAAAAGCGTTTCGATTATTACGAAACAAAAAATCGCTCGACGATTTGCCCGAAACAGAAGAATTAAAACAGTTAAAAGATTGGCTAGCCGTCAAATCTAAACGCGGCACTCACGGTTTTGCGAGCGCACACGATTAAATTTTGTGTAGCAATTTCACAAATTCATCCGCAGGAATCGGCTGGCTTTTAATGTAACCTTGATAAATGTCACAGCCTTTTAATTGTAAAAATTCAAGCTGCGCGAGCGTTTCAACGCCTTCTGCTAAGACTTTAAAACCAAGCGTTTGTCCCATTGAAATAATCGCCGAGGCAATTGCCATATCATCCGCTTGATGAGGAATATCATCGATAAAACTTTTGTCGATTTTAAGCACATCAAGCGGGAAGCGTTTTAAATACGCCAGCGACGAATAGCCTGTACCAAAATCGTCAATGGCTAAGTGAATGCCTAAATCACGCAATTGGTTCAAAATGCCAACTACCGCTTCTTGATGTTCCATTAAACCGCTTTCGGTTAATTCAAGTTCTAGCCATTCGGCAGGATAATGCGTTTCAGCTAACACAGTTGTCACCAAACCGACCATGTCACCACGTTTAAATTGAGCGGGCGACACATTTACCGCTAAACGAATGGGGGCGTAACCTTCGTCTATCCATGTTTTTCCTTGCCGACATACATCACGCAATACCCATTCACCAATTTGTAAAATTAAGCCAGTTTCCTCGGCAATCGGAATAAATTTATAAGGTGGCACCAAGCCATTATTTGGTTCTTGCCAACGCACGAGAGCTTCTGCACCAATGATTTTTTTGCTCAAAATATCGACTTGCGCTTGGTAATACACACGCAATTCGCCTTGCTCAATTCCGCGTCGCAAACGTGCTTCTAAATCTAAACGCTCACGCGCTGCAATAGTTAGACTTTCTGAAAAATACGCAAAACACCCGCGTCCATTATCTTTTGCTTGATAAAGCGCGATGTCGGCATTATCCATGAGCAAGTCAGGCGTTGTGCCATGTTGCGGGTAAAGAGCAATGCCAATACTTGAGCCAATTCGCACATCGTCACTTTGCGGTAGAGAGAAAGGCTGTGACAAATCATTCACGATTTCAGTTGCCACACGCGCGGCATCATCTTCATTGCTGATGTCTTCAAGCAGCACCACAAATTCATCACCACCAAGTCGTGCGACTAAATCTGTGTTGCGTAGACGATTAAAAATTCGCAGTGCAACTTGTTTGAGTAATTCATCGCCTGCTAAATGTCCAAGTGTATCGTTCACCGCTTTGAATCGGTCTAAATCCATCATCAAAACAGCTAGTTGCAGATTTTCTCTCGCACACATGGCAATGCTGTGATTTAAGCTATCGACTAATTTTCGGCGATTTGCAAGCCCTGTGAGCGGGTCATAAAACGCGAGATGTTTAATTTTTTCTTCTGCAACTTTGTATTCGCTAATATCAACAAGTGTTGCGACATAATGCGTGGTTTGATTATGCTCATCTTTTACTGCGCTAATTGTGAGCCATTGCGGATAAACACCTTCATTTTTGTTGCGATTCCAAATTTCACCTTGCCACGTTCCCGTTGCAAGAATTTTTTGCCACATGTTGTGATAAAACTTATCGTCCTCACGCCCAGATTTGAGCATGTTCGGATTTTGCCCGATTGCTTCTTCTGAGCTATAGCCTGTAATGGTCGTAAAAGCTTTATTGACGCGAATAATGACATTATTGGCATCCGTAATAATGATGCCTTCTTGTGATTCAAACGCAATAGAGGCGATACGCTGTTCCGTCTCAAGTTTTTTGCGTTCAGTAATATCCTCTTTAATAGCCAGATAATGAGTAATTTCACCATTTACTTGGCGTACAGGTGTAATAAGCGCAAATTCAATATATTCGCTGCCATCTTTGCGGCGGTTAATGAGTTCACCTTTCCAACGTTCACCTTTTTTAAGAGCAGCCCATAACGCATTAAACGTTGCTCTCGGTGTTTTACCTGAATTTAAAATGTTAGGCGTTTTACCTAAAATTTCCGCTAACGTATAACCTGTTGTGAGTTCAAAACCTTTGTTTGCATATTCGATTCGTGCGTTTAAATCGGTAATCACGATGTTGCACGGACTTTGTTCAACCGCAAGAGAGAATTTACGCAACGAATCCTCAGCTTTTTTGCGTGTTGTGATATTGCGTCCAATGCCAAGTACGCCAACAATGTTGCCTTCGTTATCGCGTAGAGGCGTTTTAATCGCTTCAATGCAAGCCCCACGTCCATCTTCAGCAAAAACGATATTTTCTTCAATCACACACGCAATGCCCGTTTCCATAATTTGCTTATCGGATTCACGGAACTTAGCAGCTAAGTCTGGATTAACGAGATCGTAATCAGTTTTGCCAATTAAATCGGCTTCTTTTACGCCTAAATATCGCTCAAACATCGTATTACATGATAAATAAACGCCTTCTTTATCTTTGAGCCAAATTAAATCGGGAATGGCTTGTACTAACGCGCGTAATTGCGCTTGACTGGCATTTAATCGGGCTTCATTTTCATCATGAATAGCGAGCAATTTTTCAAAGCTGCTCGCCATCACGTTGAAATTATGCGCCACGATGGCGAGTTCATCTTGCGTGTCTAACGTAATGCGCGAAGACAAATTGCCCTCGGCAAATTTTTGTGCGGATTGCGCGAGAGATTCAATGTTGCCCATCATCGCGTAATAAATTCCGATGAAAAAATATTGCGCGATTAACAGTAAAAAAATCGCACTTGCCAAACTGATGGCGAGCGATTTTTTTTCAGTTTTCATTCGTTGCACAAGAAGCAATTCAAGTGTTGGCAAAAGCGTTTCGTAATTTTGGGCGTAAATCTTCTCTACATTTTGATGTGATAATTGAAAAAACGCTTGGGAGGTTTGTGTAAAACGAGCTGATAAAATATCGCTATTTACGGCGTTTGTAATTTGAACCACACTTCTGAGAATTTCTTTTGCTACGCCATTCACTAATGGTTGAAAATCAACATTAGCGTGTCCTATTTTGACTAAATTTGAATCGACTTCTTTAAGGCTTTGATTCAGTTCAGCAAGCAAAACGAGAATTTGCTCTTTTTTACTTTCAGGTAATTCTTTTTTGACGAGTGTCGCAGCACAAATGGCGTTTAATTCTTCAATTCTTTCAAGTAAATCGGGCAACGTGTTAATCACAATATCGGTCAAATAATGCACATCTTCGTCAGCATCAAAATTCAAGCCGTAATAATCTGCGAGCATTTCTTTGAATTGTTGCAATTGGTCGGTGAGTTCAATGTAACCTGCGAAATTTTGTTCGTTTGACCATTTTTCACTTTTAATTCGCAAACTGTGCCAATTTGATTTAATGCCGCGCCATTCTTTATTTAGTTGAGATTCTTCACGATTAAGTAACGTGTCGTTGGGTAATCGCTCTTCGATAAGCGTAATTTTTTTGATGAGATTTTCTTCGGTTTTCGCTTGTTCGCTACGCATAAAATCGTCATGAACAAGCGTTGCGACGCTGTGATGCTGCTGAATATGCTGCATCGTTTGAGTGAGGGGTTTGATAAGCGTAATACCTTGTAATTCACGTTTTGTGGTATCAATCACATGTGAAAAATTACTGTATAAACTCGAAAACATTACGGTAATTGCAACAAGATAAATAAAGCCTAACACCATAAATTTTTTGGTGTAACCGAGTTTATTCATTAACTTAATTGCAGGTAAAAACAAACCTCTCATGCCGTTATCCTTAAAAGCGTTCTTAAAAAACTTTTTATTTTTGTGGGCTAAATCATAACAGATGGTACTTTTCTCACGAATAAAAAACCGTAAAAATCTACTTACCGTTAGCCACTTTCGATTAAACTAAATGTCATTTTTACATTCACAACAACTTAACATCATGACAAATTCGACCGCAAAAGCCTTAATTTGGACAGGCAAAAGTTTAGACGTTTTAGATCAGCGCGTGTTGCCTGAAATCACTCGTTATGACAATTACAATGATGCAAATGGCGTTGCCGAAGCCATTAAATCAATGCGCGTGCGTGGCGCACCTGCAATCGGCATTGCCGCCGCTTACGGTGTTGTTTTATCGGTGCAAGCCCATTTTTCAAATTCAACGAATTGGAAAGAAGCTGTTTTAGCGGATATTGAAACGCTCGCACAATCTCGTCCAACAGCAGTTAATTTATTTTGGGCATTAGACAAAATGAAAGCTGTTTTAACACAAGCAGATGACACTATCGTTGACGCAATAACTAAATGTGCGGTGCAAATTCACGCTGATGATTTAGCGGCAAATAAAAAAATGGGCGATTTAGGCGCAGAATTACTCGTAGGCGCAAAAGGCGTTTTGACCCATTGCAACACGGGAAGTTTAGCGACAGGTGGTTACGGTACGGCATTAGGCGTTATTCGTAGTGCCGTTGCACAAAATCCAACGTTGAATGTTTTTGCAGGTGAAACCCGCCCGTGGCTGCAAGGCGCACGGCTAACAGTTTGGGAACTTTCGCAAGACGGCATTCCTGCTACGTTAATTGCGGATTCTGCGGCGGCTTGGCTAATGAAATCAGGGAAAATTGATTGGATTATTGTTGGTGCTGACAGAATTGCCGCAAATGGTGATACCGCAAATAAAATCGGTACTTATTCGCTCGCCACGCTGGCAAAACAACACGGCGTAAAATTTATGGTCGTTGCGCCAACATCAACAATTGATTGGTGTTTGGAAAATGGCGATGGAATTGAAATTGAATGCCGTGAAGCGCGTGAACTTTTACCTGCGTGTTACGACGTACCCAATTCACTAGTCAGTGCGTGGAATCCTGTTTTTGATGTTACGCCTGCAACGTTAATTGATGCGATTGTGACTGAGAAAGGCGTGGTGTTAAATCCATCTCAACAATCAACTGGAATTGCGAGTTTGAAAAATGATTAGCGCGGTGTCTTCTTTGCTCAAAGGTTTTAAACTTTTGGCAACTCCAGCGTTGCGTCCATTCGTTTTAATACCTATTTTCATCAATGTAGTTTTGTACAGCGTGGCGTTGATTTTGGGATATTTCTATTTGAATCATTTAGTCGCACAAATGATTCCTGATTCGCTACATTGGCTAACGTGGTTAATTTATCCGTTGTTTTTTGTCAGTTTTTGTTTGATTGGTTTTTTCACCTTTTCATTGCTAGCTAATTTAATTGCTGCGCCGTTCTATGCAAAACTTGCTGCAAAAACACTTGAGGTTATCGGTGTGCCGAATTTTGACAGAGCCGAGCCGAGCGCAAAAGAGGTGTGGCTTGCCGAGTTGCAACGGTTGCGTTATTCGCTTACGCACACCTTGCCGTTACTGATTTTGTTTGTGATTCCTGTGGTGAATTTAATTGCGCCAATTTTATGGTTCGGATTTAGCGCGTGGTGTGTTGCGTTGGAATTTTTCGGTTATCCACAAGAAAATCGGGGCGTTTTATTTCCAGAGCAGCAAACGCAGTTAAAAACCATGAAATTACACGCGTTGAGTTTTGGTGGTTTAGTGACACTTGGGCAATCGTTACCGATTGTAAATATCGTGATTGCCCCAGTTGCGGTGATTGCGGCGACGTTGCACGTTCATACAACGTCGCGTATTGATTAGGATTTTTGCAGTGTTTCTTTTGAGGCTTCAACAATTGCTGCAATTTTATCGGCTTCCACTCGCGTCATTAACGGTTTGAAGTCGTTTAACGTATGATTAACTAACGGTTGCAATTCATCAATCCAACCGTTAATTGGCGCATTTAAAAAGGCTTCAGCTTCAGTTGTTAAAACGGGTAAAACGGGTTTCAAATACGCCGCTAAAATTCTAAATAAGTTAATCGCAACCGAACAAACCTCATGCAATTCCGCGTCTTTACCTTCTTCTTTCGCAATTGCCCACGGTTTTTTGTCATCAATATATTGGTTCGCTTTGTCCGCTAATGCCATAATTTCACGCATCGCTTTTCCAAATTCACGATGTTCATACGCTTCGGCAATGGCTTTATTTTCAGCAATAAATTCAGCAAATAATTCGGGTTCAACACAGGTTGCAGACAATTGATTGTCGAATTTTTTGCGAATAAATCCGCTGCAACGGCTAGCGATATTCACGACTTTGCCGACCAAATCTGAATTTACCCGTTGACTAAAATCGTCAAAATTTAAATCCAAATCATCAACACTGCTGCTCAATTTCGCCGCGAAGTAATAGCGTAGATATTCAGGATTTAAATGGTCTAAATAAGTGCGAGCCGTGATAAATGTGCCGCGTGATTTCGACATTTTTTCGCCGTTCACGGTTAAAAAGCCGTGGGCAAAAATTGCGTCAGGTGTTCTAAAATTCGCGCCGCTTAACATCGCTGGCCAGAAAAGGGCGTGGAAATAAATAATGTCTTTGCCAATAAAATGATAAAGCTCAACGTCGCTGTCTTTCCCCCAAAAATCGTCAAATTTCAAACCCGTTTTGTCGCACAAATTTTGAAAACTCGCCATGTAACCAATCGGTGCATCAAGCCAAACGTAAAAGTATTTATTCGGCGCGTCGGGAATTTCAAAACCAAAATACGGCGCATCGCGCGAAATATCCCATTGTTGCAAACCGCCTTCGAGCCATTCGGCTAATTTATTTCGTACTTCGGATTGCAAATGTCCTGCCGTTGTCCATTCGCGCAACATGTCAGTGAAATCGGCGAGATTGAAAAAATAATGCTCAGATTCTTTTTCAATCGGCGTTGCGCCCGAAACAGCAGAAACCGCATTTTTTAAATCTGTTGGCGAATAATTTGCACCACATACTTCACAACCGTCGCCGTATTGGTCTTTTGCACCACATTTTGGGCAATCGCCTTTGATAAAACGGTCAGGCAAAAACATGTTTTTAACAGGATCAAACGCTTGCGTAATCGTGCGTGAACTGATGTGACCCGCGTCGCGCAAACGGGTATAAACGAGTTCTGAAAGCGTTTTATTTTCAGGGGAATGCGTGCAGTGATAATTGTCGAACGCAATACCAAAATTGGAAAAATCAGCAAAATGCGATTTGCCCACTTCCGTAATCAATGCTTCGGGCGTAATTCCATCACGGTCAGCTTTGAGCATAATTGGCGTGCCGTGCGCGTCATCGGCACAAATGTAATAACATTCGTTACCGCGTTGTTTTTGAAAACGTACCCAAATATCAGTTTGAATGTATTCAACCAAATGCCCTAAATGAATCGCACCGTTTGCATACGGTAACGCGCTGGTCACTAAAATTTTTCTTTGTGTCATGAAATCACTGTCCGATGTTGAAATTAACGATTTTAAGCGGGGAATTATTTCACCCAATCCTGCGGTTTTAAATAGGTTTCGTATAACTCTGCCTCAGGTGTTCCTGCTTCTGGTTGCCAGTTATATTTCCAATTCACAATCGGTGGCAATGACATCAAAATCGATTCTGTTCGTCCGCCCGATTGCAAACCAAAAATCGTTCCTCTGTCATAAATCAAATTAAATTCCACATAACGCCCACGACGATACAATTGAAAATCACGCTCACGCTCACCATAAGGCGTATTTTTACGTTTTTGCACAATCGGCAAATAGGCTTGAATGTAAGCATTTCCAACACTTTGCATAAACGCAAAACACTCTTCAAAACTACCTTCGTTTAAATCATCAAAAAAC
>JAQTXN010000016.1 GCA_028688755.1 Methylococcales bacterium
GCAGTTATGGTGAAACACATTATCCGTTTGTGGTCGGAGGCATTGAGATTTTAGACAAAGCCTTTGATTGGGCAGAAGAATTCGGTTTAAACATGGTGGTCGATTTGCACGCGGCAGCAGGTTGTCAGAATGGGTTTGATAATGGTGGCATTAAAGACGTTTGCGAATGGCATACGGAAGAAGCCTATTTGAAGCATTCACTGAGTGTTTTAGAACGATTGGCGCAGCGTTATGCGACACGCCCTGCCCTGCACGCGATTGAAGTGTTAAACGAACCGCGTTGGGACGTGCCGACTGATTATTTAAAAAATTACAACACACTTGCTTATGAAGCGATTCGCAAACATTGTTCGCCTGATAAAGTGGCGATAATTTTTCACGATGGTTTCCGTGATTATCACGAGTATTTAGGTTTTGGCGCAGCACCTGAATTTGAAAATGTGATTTACGACATTCACCGTTATCAATGTTTTGAACGCAAAGATATTGACTCGGATATTTACACCCATATTCACAAAGCAAGTGGCGAATGGAAACAAGAAGCTGACGGCATTATTACCGAACTAAAATTACCTGCCATCGTCGGCGAATGGAGTTTAGGGCTAGATTTAAAAGTCGTTTCACTTTGGGCAGAAGGCCCTTTTAATCATGCGTTAGAAACAATGGATGATTTTCAAATGAATGTTGCTTATCGCGGTTATGCGGCGGCGCAACTTGCCACTTTTGAAAAATATCAAGGCTGGTTTTTCTGGAGTTATAAAACCGAAACAACGCCTGCTTGGTGTTTTAAATTGTGTGTGGAAAATGGTTGGTTGCCCAGTCAATTTAGTTAATTCTACGAAAAACACGTCGCACACCTTATAATGCGGCGTTATTTTATTAACAAGAGTTAGGTTGAGAGTTTATGCAAATTATTCAAGAAGCGTTGACGTTTGATGACGTTTTGCTCGTTCCCGCCCATTCAACAGTGTTGCCCCGCGAAGTATCCATGCAAACGAAATTAACACGCGGGATTTCGTTAAATATCCCGTTAATTTCAGCGGCAATGGATACGGTGACTGAAGCGCGTTTAGCGATTGCGATTGCTCAAGAAGGCGGCATCGGAATTATTCATAAGAATATGACTATCGAGCAGCAAGCAAATGAAGTTCATCGCGTCAAAAAATACGAAACTGGGGTGATTAAAGACCCGATTACAGTCGCGCCAAATGTCAGCATTCGTGACGTATTACAACTCACACAGGCAAATAGAATTTCTGGTGTGCCTGTTGTGGATGGTGACGAATTGGTGGGAATTGTCACAAGTCGTGATTTACGCTTTGAAACACGCTTTGATGAGCCTGTTTCTTCTGTCATGACTCCCAAAGAACGCTTAATCACAGTTCAAGAAAATGCTGACCGTAAAGAAGTATTAGCCTTATTGCATAAACATCGTATTGAAAAAGTTTTAGTGGTCAATGATGCGTTCCATTTGCGTGGTTTGATTACCGTTAAAGATATTCAAAAAGCCAAAGATTACCCTAATGCTTGCAAAGACGAGCAAGAACGTTTGCGTGTTGGTGCGGCAGTCGGTACAGGTTATGACACCGAAGAACGTGTTGCAGCACTCGTTGAAGCAGGCGTTGACGTAATTATTGTTGATACCGCGCATGGACATTCTCAAGGTGTTTTAGACCGTGTGCGTTGGGCAAAACAAAAATATCCTGATTTGCAAGTCATTGGCGGCAACATTGCGACAGCCGCCGCAGCGTTAGCTTTAGTTGAAGCAGGCGCAGACGGCGTAAAAGTCGGTATTGGCCCTGGTTCAATTTGCACCACACGCATTGTGGCAGGTGTTGGTGTGCCACAAATTACTGCCGTTAGTAATGTCGCTGACGCATTAAAAGGTACAGGTGTTCCGTTAATTGCAGATGGCGGGATTCGTTATTCAGGTGATGTCGCAAAGGCCTTAGCCGCTGGTGCTTACGCCATTATGTTAGGCGGCATGTTTGCTGGAACAGAAGAAGCCCCTGGTGAAGTTGAATTATTCCAAGGGCGTTCTTACAAATCTTATCGTGGCATGGGTTCACTCGGTGCGATGTCGCAAGCGCAAGGCTCAAGCGATCGATATTTTCAGGAAGAATCAGCGGACACGGTTGAAAAATTAGTCCCAGAAGGTATCGAAGGACGTGTGCCATATAAAGGTAGCTTGCTTGCCGTGATTCATCAATTGCTAGGCGGTATTCGCGCCAGCATGGGTTATACAGGTTGTGAAACGATTGACATCATGCACGAAAAAGCACAATTCGTTCGCGTTACCAGTGCGGGAATGCGTGAAAGTCACGTTCACGATGTAACGATTACCAAAGAAGCCCCAAATTACCGAATGGAATAATTTTTCGTTAAACACAAAAAAACGCTTTGATTGGTTTGCCATCAAAGCGTTTTTTTATTTTTGGGCTTTTAACCATCGTTGAATCAACGCAAATAACGCGCTTAAATCCACATCCGCTGGCAATTCTTTTTGATACGGTGCATCGACAAGACAACGCCCAATGCCATTTTTGAACGGTGCATCTTTGAGCGTACTATCTAAATAATCGAGCCATGCTCGCCCCGTTAAACCACCCGATTTTTCATCTCGACTAATGCTGACACGTCGTAATAACACCGACAATTCACTGACTTTTTCAAGCGGCGACAAGGCATCATTATGTTGCAATTGTTGAAGTAGTTTTTGAGCTTCTTTGAGAGCTGTTTTTTTGAAAATTTTTTGCAACAACGCAATGAGAAAATAACTAATAATTGGCACAAAAATAATCAACAGCCACCAGCCCAATGCAGGCGGAAACCAGCTAATTGCTTCAGGTAAATGAATATCTCGTAGCGGTAAATCTTGAACAGGCGGCATAGTTTAAAGTTGGCAATTCGGACAAAAAACAGTAGTGCGATTGGCAAGGCGAATTTCAGTTAATGGCTGTGAGCATTTTGTGCAAGGCTGATTCCCCCGCCCATAAACGTGCAATTGTTGCTGAAAATACCCCGCTTTTCCTTCTGAATTAACAAAATCACGCAACGTCGTTCCACCTTGTTCAATGGCTTTTGCGAGAACTTCACGAATTTGCAAAACCAAATTTTCACACTCTTTTGCTGACAAATCGCCTGCGTGTCGCAACGGCGAAATACCTGATAAAAACAGTGATTCATTAGCATAAATGTTGCCGACACCGACAACGACTTTGCCATTCATTAAAAAGGTTTTGATTGGCACACGTTTTCGACGTGACAATTGGAATAACAAGGCGGAAGTGAAATCATCGGTTAGCGGTTCAACACCTAATTCGCGCAACAAAGGATGTTTTAACACATCGCCCTCTGCCCACACCAACGCGCCAAATCGACGTTGGTCATTAAAACGTAGCACCGTATTTTGCTCAAAAAGTACATCAACATGATCGTGAGAATTTGCAGGCGTTTCGCGCGTCACAATTCGCAAATTGCCCGACATGCCCAAATGCACAATCAACGTACCGTTTTGAGTTTTAAGCAGCAGATATTTTGCTCGACGTTCAACGGATTCGACGATTTCATCGCGTAAATTTTGTTCAAAATCATCTGCAATGAGCCAACGTAATTGCCGTTGACGAACAATGATATTTTCAATTCTTTTACCCACAATATGCGGTGCAATGCCTCGTTTTGTGGTTTCAACTTCGGGTAATTCAGGCATAAAACTTAATGTTCAGCTGGAGGCATGTAGTGTTCGCCAACAGCTTCTGCACCATGTTGACTTTCATGGTCACCTTCGCCGCCGTGTCCACTTGCCTCATGATGTGAGCCTCCTTCGTGACCACCATGTCCGCCAAAGAAGAAATGCCCTAAACCGAATAAATCAACCATCAAAATCACCACCATCAACATTTGTGTTCGAGCGTTAATGCGTTCAAGCAAGCCTCTTTTACTTTCGTATTTGGCAAATAATGAAGGTAGCAAATGTTGCGTAAATTCGTATTGGAAAAAACGCTTGGGAATGGATGTCACCATAATGGTGAAGGGTATGAAAAAAATCGTGGTGACAAGCAAATACGGTTCTAAGAATTCGATTAGTTCGAATAAAAGTTCAAATATCTCTGCAAAAAGGTGTGCCATGTTTGTATTCTCAAGCGCGAAAGTCAGCGTAAAAATCACGCTGACTGATTGTAAATGGTGATGAAAATTGAACGTTAATTAAAAGGCGTATCCATTACGTCATTTTTCTCTGCACCTTCACCATCGTGAACCAAATAATCGCGTTGTTGGAAATACGCATTTTTCATGAATTCATAACGATCAGATGTTGCTTCGTCGATGACTTTTTCTGCGCCTAAATGGTCGGAGCGTTTATCTAATTGGTTTAGCGCGTTTGTGCCGCTACTCACTGCACTTGCCGCCGCACCTGTGCTTAATCCCAACACACCAAAACCGACATAATTGACTGGATTCATTGCCGCATCGCCAATACGTCCAACTAAGCCGCGTGGTGAACTTGGGCCAAAGAATGGCATGACAACATACGGTTCTGATGGCAAGCCCCAAACACCTAATGTTTGGTCAAAATCTTCTTTATTTTTTTGCAAGCCAACCATGTCGGCAACGTCAATCAAACCGCCAACGCCCGCAACAGAATTGACCACAAGTCGAGACGCATCAACGCCTGCATTAGCTAATTTAAATTGCAAAACATCGTTAATCATCACGCCAATATCATTGACGTTGCTAAATACATTCGTCACACCTTGATCTGCAAAAGAAGGCATAACAAAGTGATAACCCGTTGCGACAGGTTGCATCACATACTCGTCGGCGACATCGTTAAATGATTGAACTTTACGATTCCAGTCTTCATAAGGATCGCGTGAATCTTTTACAGCCTCCGTACAAGCAACTAACGAACTTAATAATGTTGCACTCATTAAACAAGAAGCGATTTTTTGTTTTGGCATTTTTTAACTCTCCAGTTATGACTATTATTTTTATTCAACGGGTTTTTTCGCGTAACATAGCACAGATAGTGGCTTGCATCGAGTAGCAGGCTTTTTTAATTTTACCCTTGCGAGATTTTATTTACATGATGCAGCCGATAATTCCTTTAGAAAAACGTTTTCGTGGTTATCTGCCTGTTGTGGTTGATATTGAAACAGCGGGATTTAATCCCAAAAAAAATGCGTTACTCGAAATTGCAGCAATCATTGTCGAATTAAATCAAGACGGAAATTTGATTGCCACCGAGCGTTACAGCGCACACGTTGTACCGTTTAAAAATTCGGAATTAGATGCCGCCGCGTTGAAATTTACAGGTATTGACCCATTTCACCCGTTTCGCATGGCAATCGAAGAAAAAGCCGCATTGGAAATGATTTTTAAACCAATCAAAGATGCCATAAAACGTAATAAATGCACCAAAGCGATTTTAGTCGGACACAATCCAGCATTTGATATTGGCTTTTTAAACGCCGCCGCACATCGCTGCCAATTGAAAAAAAATCCATTTCACCCGTTCAGCACGTTTGATACCGCAACGCTCGGCGGTTTGGCATATCAACAAACGGTTTTAGCCAAAGCCGCGCAAGCAGCGGGTTTACATTGGGAAAATGATAAAGCACATTCTGCGCTTTATGATGCAGAAAAAACGGCTGAACTTTTTTGTAAAATTATCAACCGTTGGAAACATTTAGAATCGCTCGATACGGAGCAACAAATTGTCGTTGACGTAGAGTAAATCAGCGATAAATGTCATCGGGATTTTTTAAAACTTCTTCAATCGCTTGCCACTGTCCATCAATCAACTGCCGATAAAAGCAACTTTCGCGTCCCGTGTGGCAAGCAATTCCGCCCTCTTGCTCAATTTTAAGCAGCAAAACATCTTCATCACAATCAAGTTGAATGCTGATAATTTTTTGTTTATGCCCTGATTCTTCACCTTTGCGCCACAATTTTTTACGCGAACGCGACCAATAAACGGCATAACCTTCTTGCTGCGTTAATTGCAAAGATTCTCGATTCATCCATGCAAACATCAAAACTTTGCCTGTTTTTGCGTCCTGCGCGATAGCGGGAATCAAACCATCTTCTGTGTAGCGAATTTCGTCTAGCCAATGCGAAGTCATAATTTTCCTTATTTTTAATACAACGGTTCACGATAAAACATCAAAATAATCCCAATTTGAAATAACGCGGCAACCGAAATAAAACCAGCTAACGCGCGTTTTTTACCTTCGAGTTTTAATTCCAGCCAACGCCCACACGCTAAAATTAACGAAAAAATTCCCATCGTCGTATGTCCAACTTGAATTAAAAACGCACTTTTGGGTTGAAAACCAACGTGTGAATGCGTGAGCAACATCAAACCACCAAATGCCGCGAGAATGGGGAAAATGAAGGGTAATTTTTTTGAATAATTTGGTTTGATACGCGAACTGAGTTCAATCGCGCCCAGCGTGAAAACCAACAATGTGGCAATTCGATGTTGCAGCACTTCACCGTTATTAAACGTACTGTCCCAAAAACCAATGGGACCTAAAGGCCAAGTTTCTGCGTCGCTGCGGAAAAACAAAAAAATCCCCAATAAAACAAAACCCACTGACCAAAATTTGCAGAATTTAAAAATCGGATAACGCAAATATGAGAGCATCGCAAAAAAGCTCATCGTCGTTAAGAAAATCCCTGCAATGTTGTGGTTGTAATTTGACCATTCGGTGGCAGCAATTGATGGAACTTGATCAATAATTGCCGTGCGTCCTGCTTCACCTGCAATTAAATCGGTATGCGTGGGTGAACGTAATTGTGGAATTTGCGGCGCAAAAGTATTCAACACTTCTTGCCACGTTGCGGTTAATTCTGGAATATCAATCGCGGGCGGTTGCGATGCTAAACTTGCGGCGGTAAATAACAATGTAATTAAGACAAACGTTTCCGCCTCAATGTAATTGGGGACATAAAATGTCAACGGATAATTATCGCCAGCACGCGCGGCGGTGCGATTCAAATTTGCAAAATACAATGCAATGCCTAGCAGCACAATTTTAACAAGTAACAAATTGCCATAACCCGTACCGACTAACCCATTCCAAGTATCGATATATTGCAATGCGAGTGGTGTGCCTGAAAGTAAAATCATCGCCACCGACACCGAACCCAAAACGGCAAATTGTCGTAAAATTCTCGCCCACGCATCCGTTGAAAGTTGGCGTGTTTTAACGAGTCGCCACACGTTTAGCAATTGAAACACACCGCCAATCCAAGCCGCTGCTGCAACTTGATGAATGACGGTTAAAATCATCAACGTTTCTTGATTTTCAAACCGCCCTGCCCCGTGAACCAGCCAAGCACCTGAAATTATCATCGGCAACGCAATCAAACCTGCCATTTGCCAATGCCATTTCGACAACGGATTTTTTTTCAAAAACGAAAAAATGTAACCCGCTAAAACCAGTGTCAAAATAGCGCGAATTAAACCGCCGATAAATTGCGTGGTTTGTGCGAATTCAGGAAATGGGGATTTTTCTAAAACCGCCGCCATCAGCCACACTTTCAACACAATTTTGAAAAATTGTGCGCCTGCTAGCCAAAAACCACCTTTGTAAATTAGCGCAATTGTTCTATCGATTAAAATAGGCGAATTACCCGTTGTCCAAGGGCGCAATAAAAATACACTCCAAAACAAACTGCCAATGGTAAGCGCGTAACAAATTAAATCAAAACCACCAATCAGCGAATCCAAAAAGTCTGCAATTCCAGCCATAACACTTATTCCTTCACCGTGAAATGAATCACATCTTCAGTCAAATGCCCATCGGCGGCAAAAACTTTAAACCGCAACGCATAATCGCCTGTATTTAACGGCGGAATTTCAATCACAATTTGCCCTGCTTTTTTACCATTTGAAATAGTTAACGGCTCGTGAATATCGCCTTTTCGAACCAAAAAGACTTGCGACAAACCCAGTTCAATTTTGGAATTAAAACGCAATTCCACTTTATCTGCTTGATTTGCATGAATGGGTGTGATTTTGAGAGAGTAATCCGTAATGACAGCATGAGCGAAAGCGTTTTGAACATAAAACAACCACGCGAAAACAAAGATAATTTTTTTATTCATAAAAATGATAGTGAAAAATAAAGGCGCAAATTTTAACACACAAAAAAAACAGCATTTCTCAATTATCGATAAAACTCGCATCTTATAAGCGTTGCGTTATCGCCTTATCTGCCTTAGAGTTTCAAGTCTAAAAACTTCAAAATAACGTCAAAGATTTGCATGAAAAAAAGCGATTTCAATTACCACCTGCCCGAAGACTTAATTGCTCAACAACCTTTATCACAACGCACCGCAAGTCGATTGCTTTGTTTAAATCGTGAAACGGGCGAAATGTCCGACAGAAAATTTAACGACTTACTTGATTTCATTTTGCCCAATGATTTACTGGTCTTTAACGACACGCGCGTCATTCCTGCACGGTTATTTGGTAAAAAAGAAACGGGCGGAAAAATTGAAATTTTGATTGAGCGGGTTTTGAATCAGCATGAAGCATTAGCGCATGTGCGCTCGAGCAAATCACCTAAAGTGGGTGCGAAAATTGAACTGGATAACGGTTATTTTGCAAGGATGCTCGGACGCGAAAATGATTTATTTCATTTGCATTTTGACAGTGAAAAAACGTTGCTCGATATTCTTGCAGAAATTGGACACATTCCGCTTCCGCCCTACATTGAACGCGCCGATGATGAAAATGATTTCACGCGCTATCAAACTGTTTTCGGCAAAAATTCGGGCGCAGTTGCTGCGCCAACCGCAGGATTGCATTTTGATGAGGAAATGCTTGCAAAAATCAAAGCCAAAGGCATTGAAACCGCTTTTGTCACCTTGCATGTCGGTAGCGGTACATTTCAACCCGTGCGTGTTGAAAATTTGTCCGAACACATTATGCACAAAGAGTATTTTTCAGTTTCACAAGAGAGCGTCAATGCCGTTGCTGAAACGCGAAAACGTGGTGGGCGCGTCATTGCTATCGGCACAACAGCCGTTCGCGCATTAGAATCAGCGTCACGTTCTGGCACGTTGGAAGCAAGTTTTGGTGATACCGATTTATTTATTACCCCTGGTTATGAATTCAAATCGGTTGATGCCATGCTAACCAATTTTCATTTACCTGAATCGACGCTGCTCATGCTCGTGTCGGCATTTTCACGTTATGAATTTGTGATGCAAGCCTATCAACACGCGATTGAACAAAAATATCGCTTTTTTAGTTATGGCGATGCGATGTGGATTGCCAAATAAAATGCCAAAAACATGTTTACTGTTTGTGCTGCTTTGTGTTTTGAATGGAGCGGTTTATGCCAATGAATATAAAGCACAAGTCAAACACGCGGAGCTTTCATTAGGCAAAAATGACGTGGTTTTGAATGCAGATTTAGATTTTCATCTCAGCCCACAAGCCAATGAAGCCTTGCAAAACGGCGTGCCGTTATTTTGGAATGTCAAAATGAAAGTGCAACGAATGCGAAATTTTTGGTTTGATAAAACGCTGCTAAAAAGAGAATTGCATTACCGTTTGCAATATCACGCCTTACTTAAAATGTATCGCGTTAAAAACGAAAATACAGGCGTGGTAAATAGTTTTTCAACGCTTGCTGCGGCGTTAAATGAAATGGCAACAGTGCGTGATTTTGCCTTAAACACGTTTGAAAAATTTTCAGCCGATGAAAATTATTTATTGGTGATAAAAGTAATTTTTGAAGATGAAAAATTGCCACTGCCCTTGCAAACACAAGTGCTTGCAAATAAGCAATGGCAATTATCAAGTGATTGGACGAGCTGGAATTTACCTAGTTTTGACGGGCAGAATTGAGCAACTCAATCACCGCTTTCGTTTCAGGACGTACGCCACGCCACAAGAAAAAGGCTTCAGCAGCTTGTTCCACCAGCATTCCTAAACCATCCAAACTTTGACGAGCATTTTGTGCTTTGCCCCATTGCACAAAAGCCGTGGGTTCATTGCCATACGCTAAATCATAACAAATGCCATTTTTAGCCAATAAATGCTGTGAAATGGGCGGTAATTCACCACTTAAACTTGCCGACGTGGCGTTCAAAATCAAATCAAATGGCTCTTCGTGTAAATCGTCAAAACCACAACCTGAAAAGCTATGGTTAAATTCAATCGCAAGCTCCCATGCTTTTTCAACCGTGCGATTAGCCACAATTAGACATTCGGGTTTTTCATCCAATAATGGCGAAATAATGCCGCGCGTTGCACCGCCCGCCCCCAAAATTAAAATGCGTTTGCCACGCAATTCAATTTCATGATTTAGCGTTAAATCTCGAACTAATCCAACGCCATCCGTGTTATCGCCTAAAATTAAACCATCAGCTTGTTTGATTAAGGTATTTACTGCTTTCGCTGAATTGGCACGATTGGTTTTTTCGTTTGCGAATTGCCACGCTAATTCTTTTAACGGCACCGTGCAATTCAAGCCTTTTCCACCTTGAACAAAAAAATCTGTCACAGATTTTGCGAAACTTTCCGCATTCACTTCTTGTGCAGTGTATTCCAAATTCTGCCCTGTTTGCTTCGCAAATAATTGGTGAATTTTTGGAGATTTACTGTGATTTATTGGACTGCCGAAAACGGCATATTTATCAGTGGTCATAGAATGTCTCAAATTAAATGTTTCGTGCTTTTTCAATCATGCTGCTAGTTGAATGTCCCTCAACAAACGATAAAATTTTCACTTCACCGCCGTTGGCAATTACCGCTTCGCCGCCGACAACATCCGCGATTTTATAATCACCGCCTTTCACGAGAACGTCTGGTAATAAGCGGTTATAAAGACGTTCAGGTGTTTCTTCATTAAACGACACGACCCAATCAACACATTCCAATGCAGCTAAAACCGCCATTCGTGCTTGCAAATCGTTTATCGGACGTGAATCACCTTTGAGGATTTTCACCGATTCATTGGAATTCACCGCCACGATTAAACGGTCGCCTAACGCTTTAGCTTGCTGCAAATAAGTGATATGCCCAATGTGCAGCAAATCAAAACAACCATTTGTCATCACGATTTTTTCGCCATGTGCCTTGGCGCGTTGCATGATTTCAAGTAATTCATCTTCGCAAACTACACCAAACGTGTTTCGGTGTGGGTGCATTTCTCGGTTGAGTTCAAGAATTGAAACTGTTGAGGTGCCGACTTTTCCAACCACAATGCCTGCGGCTAAATTTGCCAAATACATCGCATCTTGCAACGGCAAATCAATCGCCAAACCTAGCGACATCACAGCAATAACTGTATCACCTGCGCCTGTGACATCGAAAACCTCTTTAGCTTGCGCGGGCAATGAATGCGTCGATTTGGCATCAATCAAACTCATGCCTGCTTCGCCGCGTGTGAGTAATAAATTTTCAATGTTTTGCGTGGCAAGTAAATCACGTCCTTTTTCAATTAACGTGTTGATTTCACCTTCGCCGACAACGGCTTTTAATTCTCCTAAATTCGGGGTAATCAAATCAGCATTTTTATAACGCGAATAATCCGTACCTTTTGGGTCAACAAGCGTTTTCAACCCTGCACTTTTTGCCTGCAAAATGCAATCGGCAACGTGCTCCAATGTTCCTTTGCCGTAATCGGAAAAAACGACTACATCATTATTTGCCAAATGATTTTGCAAGCGAGTGGCTAAATTGGCGTGATTAAAATTTAACGGCGTTTCTTCAAAATCAATCCGAATTAACTGTTGATGCTGCGCCATAACGCGCAATTTGCAAATGGTGTGCAGATTTTTTTCTTCCAAAAAATCACAATTAACACCTTCTGTACGCAATAACCGTTGCAATTGCTCACCGTTTGAATCGTCGCCAATCACGCCAAGCAACGTCACGTTTGCACCCAATTTTGCAATGTTTAACGCTACGTTTGCCGCGCCACCCACACGGTCTTCAATATCTTTGACTTTGACTACAGGCACAGGAGCTTCGGGGGAAATTCGCGACGCTTGCCCAGACCAATAACGATCAAGCATCACATCGCCAATGACTAAAATTCGCGCGGCGGAAAAATCAGGCAACACACTAACCATGCAAATTCTCCTCAACAACGCCGCACCAATAATGTCCGATTAAAATATGCGTTTCTTGAATGCGAGCGGTGATTTTTGACGGCACGGTGACTAAATTTGTCGCAAATTGCGCTAACGTTCCGCCGTTTTCGCCTGTTAAAGCAATCACATTCATGCTTTTTACACGAGCAATTTGCGCGGCTTGAACCACGTTTTTGCTGTTTCCAGAAGTTGAAATGGCAATTAACGTGTCACCCGCATTGCCTAAGGCTTCGATTTGCCGCGCAAAAACACTGTCAAAATCAAAGTCATTTGCGTGTGCGGTTAAAATTGAACTGTCGGTTGTCAGCGCAATCGCAGGCAACGCACGACGTTTTGTTTGATAACGCACCACAAATTCTGCGGCGATATGTTGCGCGTCGGCGGCACTTCCACCGTTTCCGCACAATAAAACTTTGTTGCCAGTTTCAAAGGTTTTGATTAACACCTTGGCAGCGGCTTCAACCGATTCAGCGCAAGATTGCGCGAGTTGCATCACGCTCAAATGTTCGTTTAATTCTTGATTAAATGTTTTCACTTCTTTTTCTCACGCGCTCATTAACGCTTCAATTTCAACAATCGTTTTAGGTGCGTTAGCGGTCAGAATTTCGTGTCCGTCTTTGGTTACTAACACATCATCTTCAATACGAATCCCAATGCCGCGCCACTTTTTATCAACCGTTTTGCAATTTTCAGGAATATACAAACCTGGTTCGATGGTTAAGACCATGCCTGCTTGCAACAATCGCCATTCTTGATGGATTTTGTAATCGCCAACATCATGAACATCCATGCCCAGCCAATGCCCAATGCGGTGCATATAAAATTGTTTGTATTTTTCGGCTTTAATGAGTTTTTTCACGTTGCCTTTGAGCAGCCCCAATTTCACTAAACCTTTCGTCATCACTTCAACGGACGCATCATGTGCTGCATTCCAAGGCACATTGGGTTTAACGTGTTCAATTGCAGCAAATTGTGCGTCTAACACTAATTGATAAAGTTGCGCTTGTGGTTCGGTGAATTTGCCTGAAATAGGAAAAGTGCGGGTGATGTCAGCCGCGTAATGGTCGCATTCTGCGCCTGCATCAATTAGCAGCAAATCCCCATTTTTTAATTTATCGTTGTTTTCGGTGTAATGCAACGTGCAGGCATTTTTACCCCCTGCAACAATTGACGGATACGCCACCGCTCGCAATCCCTCACTCATAAAATGATGAATAATGTCGGCTTCAATTTGATATTCGAATTGACCTGCACGGCAATTTTGCATGGCTTTAATGTGCGCTTGAGCAGTAATTTCTGCGGCACGGCGCATGAGTTTTAATTCTTCGCTACTTTTAAACAAACGCATTTCGTGCAAAATCGGTTCAATCGATGCCATTTCAGCAGGGGCTTGAACGCCAGAGCGTGATTTATCTCGAATATGGCGAATCCATTCTTGCAAACGATGGTCTAAATCCGAATCACGTCCCATCGGATAAAACACTTTGTGTTTGTTTTCGAGCATCCCCGACAAAATTTCGTCCACGTCATCAATCGGAAACGAATCATCGGCGGCATAATGTTTTGTCGCGCCCTCAAGCCCTGCGTGTGCGCCTTCCCAAAGGGCTTTTTTCTCATCAAATTCACGACAAAACAAAATGTATTCACCTTGTTCACGACCAGGAATAAAAACAGCCAGTGCATCGGGTTCGTTAAAACCCGTCAAATAATAAAAATCGCTGTCTTGACGGAAGGGATAATCGACATCTCGATTTCGAGTACGAACGCTTGCGCTCGCAATTAACGCGATATTATCTTTGCCAATGCGCTGCATGAGGTGTTTGCGACGTTTTTTAAATTCAGTTTGTTTCATTTTTTCTTTTTAGGTTATTTGTAATTTTAAAATCTAGCGCACAAACAATTCTTCGCCAAACATATCCATTAAGAAATGCCGATATTTTTCGGCTTTCGCAATTTGCAAATGTTCCAGCGGATTAAAATTATCCGTCAAAATGACACCGTCTTTGTTATCAATTGGAAACAAACGATTTTGCAACCACGCTTGTTGTTCCATTTTTAAACGCTCGTTGTGAATATCAAACGGTTTCGCCGACGCTAAAAAAATAAAATCGTTGAAATCTTTGTTCGGTTCGGAAATAAAAGCCGTTTGCTCTGGAAAAACTTGGGCTAATGTTTTGCTGACTGTGTTTAACGCGCTTTGTTTGCCGTTGGCAAATGCCACAAAATTCACTGCCAAAATGCCTTGTTCCGTCAGCAAGCCTTGTAATTGTTTTAACGTTTCAACGGTTAGCAAATGCGCGGGTTCTGAGCCGCCTGTAAAACAATCATGAATAATCAAATCGTATTGTCCGCTTAAACGGCGAATTTCATAACGGGCATCGCCAACGATCGCTTTGCCTGTGGGTTTAAAACCAAAATAATCCACCGCTGCTTGTGCAACAGCAGGGTCAATTTCTAACGTATCAACAATAATTCCATAACGGTCGTTGAGAACTTTCGCCATGTGACCCGCGCCTAAACCGACAATTAACGCTTTTTTCATTTCAGGGCGCAGTGCGGGAATGAGTCCAACAATATCTTGATAACTTAATTGGCTTTCACCTGTTTTGATGCTCGATGCACCAATCGCTGAACCATCCGAAGTGAGCAATCGCAAATCACGTCCCGCAACATCAATCACGCGCACCCAACCGTATAAACTTTCTTGTTCAAACAGCACGTTGAATTTTTCATTTGGGCGAACTTGCCCCGCTTTGACAACGCTAGGCAAAAAGCCTAATCCCAAAACAATTAAAAATACGCTCGGCAATAAGGATGCAACAGATTTTAATTGTTTGCGTTCGATTAAACCGATGGCAATGGCGAGCGTAAAAAGTATCAAACTCGTGGCAATTAAAATTTCGCGTGAACCAAATAACGGAAATAAAAACAAACCTAAAATCAACGTACCAAAAACGCTGCCGAGCGTACTGACCCCGTAGATTGTGCCTGAGCTGTTGCCGATATTATCGAGTTGTGAAGTGGATAATTTAATCGCAAACGGGCTAACCATGCCGAGCATCATCAAACTTGGCAAAAACAAAATTAACGCACTCACAAATGCCCCGCCACGCAAACCCAATGAATCGGTTGCCAATAAAACAGGACGTGTTAGCCACGGAATCATCAATGTCAAAAAGGCTGCTAGCGCGATAATGAGCGATAAACCTGTGCGTTTTGCCGAATCAGACCACCGCCCGCCGATAAAATACCCCAGCGTCAACGCAACCATTGTCACCGAAATTAGCGACGACCAAACGTATAAACTTGTGCCATAAAAGGGCGCAATTAAGCGCGTGCCTAACAATTCAATCACCATCACCGAGCCGCCGCTAATAATGACGGTTATCAATAAACCTAAACGTCCAAGCGGTGAAATAGGTTGCGCGTTTTTGTTCGACATAATTTTTCTCTGGTTAATGATTTTTTGAAACCCAGCGTTTTTCACTGGTTGCCAATTTTTCTAATTTCCAAAATGGCGCATTTGCTTTTAATTCTTCCATTAAATAGCGACACGCTTCAAACGCTTCGGCGCGATGCGCCGACCAAACGCACACTAAAACAATCGGTTCATTAGGCAAAATCCCGCCGACACGATGCACAATCAAACAATCCAAAATCTGCCATTGTGCTTTTGCCGCCTCGATAATTTTACAAAGTTGCTTTTGCGTCATCCCTTCATAATGTTCAAGCGTCATAGCTTGCACGTCGTCGCCTTCGTTGAAATCACGCATTGTGCCAATAAAAATACTGGTCGCACCAAATTTGCCTTGCAAAGCAAGTTGATGTTGAAACAATTGAATTTGCTCAAATGGGTCAAAAAGCGAGTCGCAGATTCTTACGTTCACGCTTAACCGCCTGTCACGGGCGGGAAAAAGGCAACCTCATCGCAATTTTTAACAGGATGCGAAAGCGGTACATAATCCATATTCACCGCCGCTAACGTGTTTTCGGGCAAGGGAACATCAGGGTTTGCGAGCTGCCAAACATCTAAAACCGTTTGTGGCTCGAAAATTTGCAATTCTGCCGTTGAATGTCCAAGTGTTTCTCTCAAACTGGCAAAGTAACGTAAATAAATCATGATTTCTTAAACAAGGTATAAAAGTTTTTGGTTGATAATTCGGCGACGGAATCAAGTGAAATACCGCGTAAATCGGCGACCGTTTGCGCGACGTGTGTCACATATTGTGGGTAATTTGGTCTGCCACGATGCGGTACAGGTGCTAAATAAGGTGAATCGGTTTCAATTAAAAATCTATCCGCAGGCACTTTTTTCGCCACGTCTTGAATTTGTTTTGCACTGTTAAAGGTCACAATGCCTGAAAAGGAAATGTAAAAATTCAAATCCAACGCCCGTTTGGCAAATTCCCAATCTTCAGTAAAACAATGAATTATGCCGCCAACGTCGCTCGCATTTTCAGCTTCCAACATATCAAGCGCATCTTGCCCTGCTTCTCTGGTGTGAATAATGAGCGGTTTATTTAACGCTTTTGCCGCGTGAATGTGATTGCGAAAACGGTCTTTTTGCCACGTCAAATCCCCTTCGCTACGAAAATAATCCAAACCCGTTTCGCCAATCCCGATAACTTTTTCGTCTTTTCCTAATTCGATTAACTCGTCAACGGTTGGCTCGTGACCTTCGTTTTCATTGGGATGCACGCCGACCGTGACAGAAATTTCATCATAACCAGCCACCAATTCGCGCATCGCGCCGTAATGTTCTAAATCAATCGAAATACACAACAAATGCTCGATTTTGCGTTCTCTAATGTGTTGCATTAAAACCGTAAAATCATTTTCGTAAGGTTTTAAATCGAGGCGATCTAAATGGCAATGTGAATCTACAAACATAAATCTCCTCGGTTACATGGTGTAAGTTGGGCGAGCTGAATCGAGCGCACCTGCTAAATAGGTTTCAATTTTATTTTTAACTCCGACATCTTCTGCGCCAAATTGAATGCCAATTCCCGCCGAACGATAACCATCAGAACCCACTGGCGTTTTCCACACCACTTTGCCGTTAATGGGCAAACGCTCCGTTTCAGTCATTAAATTAAGCAACATAAAAACTTCTTGTCCCATTTCATATTCGCGGGTCGTAGGAATAAAAATGCCCCCACCTTGCACAAAAGGCATATACGACGCATACAACGAATTTTTGTCTTTTAGTGAAAATGATAAAACGCTTTGATTTGGTTTTGGTTGTTCAGCCATGATTTAACTCCGATTAAGCATTGCCCAAGCAATTAAAATTTCTTCCCATAACACTTGTTTGTTAATTTGCGTTTCGATGCGACGACGACTTTGCAAAAGTAAATCATAAAATTCGTATAGTTTTAACGGATTCACACGCGGCGCAAGTTCACTTAACGCATTTTTAAAATCGGCATGATACAAATTTTTTGGCGCAGATTGGTGACGATAACGCATTAAATCAATCACCCACGAACTCACCCAAAATAACAACGTTGCTTCAGGTAATTTCAACCATTTTTCAGCAATGATGACAGGATGATTGGTTTGATTTGCCACGGCTAAAAATTCAGCAAAACAATTGCTGCGTTGTTGTGTGTGTTCATCGGTTGCATATTGTTGCGCGAGAAGTGGCGAACCTTGCGCGAGATTTAAAACGATTTCAGCATTCGGCGTTTGCTGCGAAAGCCATTGCAAAACCAAACTTTTGTCAGGCATTGCCATCGTAAATTTTTGGCAGCGACTTTTAATCGTCGCAGGTAATTTATTCATTCGATGCGTGACTAAAATTAAAACGGTGCGTTCTGTCGGTTCTTCTAAGTATTTTAAAAACGCATTGGCAGCAGCATTATTCAACGCATCAGCGGGATGAATTAACACCACCCGATAACGCGCAAATTGCGGTTTCAAACTCAGTTTTTCCATCAAATCACGAATTTGTCCAATGGTGATATTTTTACCGATTTCTTCGGGCGTAATTTCCATAAAATCAGGATGCGTGCTTGCTTTTAGCAACAAACAACTGCTGCATTTCCCACAGGCAAAACCGCCCTGTTGTGAATTTTCACAAAGCAGCGCGTGCGTGAACGTTTGCGCTAAATGCAATTTGCCGATGCCTAATGCGCCATTGATAAGCAACGCTTGTGGCACGCGACTTTGCGTAACGTAATTTTGCAATTGTTGCCAATCGCTTTGTTGCCAAGGATAAAGTGGATTATTCATGTGTCACGCGTTCTTTTTCTGCAAATCTATCGAGCAAAATTGCCACTAACATATCGCTCATCACATTCACCACTGAGCGCACACGGGCAATAATCCAATCAATCGTGGCAATTAACGGAATAATGGCAATCACCAACTGTTCAGATAAACCTATCGTGCTTAAAACGAGCGGCAATGCAATCAATCCCGCTTCAGGAATGCCCGAAATACCCACGCCAACCATCACAGCAGCGGCAACAATTAACAATTGCTGCATTATGTCCAAATTAAAACCAATCGCTTGCGCTAAGAATAACGCTGTCATTGCTTCATATAAAATAATGCCGTCGTTGTTTAAATTCGTACCGATTAACGCAGAAAGCCTTGCAGAACGTGTTGAAACGCCCATTTTTTCAGTTAAACAACGCAACGTTACAGGCACCGTTACTAAACTGCTGTTGGTTGAAAATGCCATGATAATGGCATCTGCGCCCTGCCCTAAATACCGTTTAAGGGGCATTTTGCCGACAATGCTCGCCATGAGTGGGTAATAAATAAAACTGTGAATAAACAAGCCCGCAAGCAGTGTTACCAAGAAAATACTTAATAAAATAAAAACGCTTAATCCCGATTTTCCGACAACTTGCGCGACAACACCTGTTATTGCAATTGGAATGGCTAAAATTACCCACGACAACATTTGCAACAAAACGTGATAACAAGCGGTAATCAATTTTTCGAGTAAATGAATGCCCGTGTTATCGCCAACATAAGAATGATGTTTGAGATAACGAATTGCACCACCGCTCAGTAACGCCAACAAAATCACCGAAATCACGTTATTTTTAATAAACGGATCAATCAAATTTTCGGGAATATAACCTGCAATGTTTTTTAGCGGATTGAGCGTTACGCCTTCAGGCGCGGCTTTAATTGAAGTATTTGCAACGTGGGAATGGAGTTGTGATGATAATTCGTCAATGTGATTACCCCACGATTCACCAGGCGTGAAAACGTTCATAATCGTCAAGCCAATTAGCATCGCGACCAATAAATTCACCCCGCAAATGATTAACAATTGCCGACCGTGTTGAAATTTAATTTCGGTGTGAATCATCGCATCTAAAATCGCCACAAAAATTAACGGCGTAGCGAGCGTTTTCAATAACCGAATTACGAGCATTCCCAATTGCCCTAACGTGTCATTTTTTAGCAAGTCGAAAAAATAAGACTCTGTGCCAAACAAAACGCCGAGTAATGTGCCAATACAGACACCGATAACAACTTGTAAAGATAATGGCAATTTCGTTTTGGTTAGCATGATTTATTTTGAAAAAAAGAGTGTGTTGCGAATTATCGCAGCAAGGGAGCTAAAACATTGACAATAATTTGCTGCACATCGGCGAGCGGCTGACCTGCTTTAATGAGTTTAATGCGTTGCGGGTTGATTTCAGCTTGCAACAAATAGGCGCGACGAACATCTTCGAAAAACTGCACCGTTTCGGATTCAAAGCGGTCAAATGCGCCGCGTTTCCCCGCGCGTTCCATGCCAATTTTTACAGGCGCATCGAGTAATATCGTCAAATCTGGACGCAAACCGCCTTGAACTAGATTTTCTAACCATTCGATGTTGCTAACTTTGACATTGCGTCCGCCGCCTTGATACGCATAAGTAGCATCGGTAAATCGGTCGCAAATCACCCAATCGCCACGCGCTAAGGCAGGCTCGATAACGTGTTTAATATGTTGCGCCCGTGCCGCGAACATCAATAGTAATTCAGCCTCTTCGGCAATCGCTTCGCTTTTTTTGTCGAGTAACAAGGTGCGTAATTTTTCGGCTAATTTTGTTCCACCAGGTTCGCGAGTAAGAACAACGGGGATTTTTCGTGCTTGCAAATACTCAAAAACAAACGCGACATTGGTTGTTTTTCCAACGCCTTCGCCGCCTTCAAATGTGATGAATTTTCCTCTACTCATAGTTAATTCGCTTGATTTGCCTGTGTGATTTTCATTTCCTTTCGTTAATTCGAAGAAGGAATTTGAATTGTGTGAAAAATGTGGATTTGGTTTGATTGTAGCAAATTCGGTTGAGTCTTAGAATTAACAATCGATTACGGATCATGGAACTAAGGTACGCAAAGAATTTTTATTTTGGTCTGATTTTTAGATTAGTTAGCTCTACGATTCAAAAATTGAGCTGATTTTTTTCAGTGACTATTAGATAATGACGCGCAGTAACTCATAAGAATAACTACAAAAGGTTTTAAGACTCATGCAGAAACAATCTAGTTTCACCCGCGAAGAATTATTGATGTCTGGGCGCGGTGAATTATACGGTCCTCAAAACGCGCAATTACCTTTGCCGAATATGCTCATGATGGACAGAATTACCCATATTTCTGACGAAGGTGGTGATTACGGTAAAGGTGAAATTATCGCCGAACTCGATATTACGCCTGATTTATGGTTTTTCGATTGTCATTTTCAAGGCGATCCCGTGATGCCAGGCTGTTTAGGACTTGATGCGATGTGGCAACTCGTTGGCTTTTATTTATGCTGGATGGGAGGTCCTGGAAAAGGTCGTGCGCTTGGCGTTGGCGAAGTAAAATTTACAGGGCAAGTTTTACCCACAGCAAAAAAAGTCACTTATCGCGTCAATTTGAAGCGTGTGATTATGCGAAAGTTGGTCATGGGTATTGCAGACGCAACGATGGAAGTGGACGGCAAAGTGATTTATGAAGCCACCGATTTGCGCGTGGGCTTATTTACTTCGACAGAAAATTTTTAAGGGTAAAAAACAATGAAGCGCGTGGTAGTTACTGGTTTAGGCATTGTCTCTAGCATCGGAAATAATCAACAAGAAGTCGTTGAGTCTTTGAAAAACGGACGTTCTGGTATCGTTTTTTCTGAAACCTACAAAGAAATGGGCTTGCGTAGTCAAGTCGAAGGCGCAATCAAAATCGAATTAGATGATTTAATCGATCGCAAAATTCGTCGCTTCATGGGCGATGGAGCTGCATTCAATTACGTTGCAATGCAACAAGCCATCGATGATTCAGGTTTAGAAGAAAGTGACATTTCAAATTTTCGTACAGGGTTAGTCATGGGGTCAGGCGGTCCTTCGACCGCCAATGTCGTTGAAGCCGCAGATATTTTGCGTAGCAAAGGTGTAAAACAAGTCGGTCCTTATCGCGTGCCGCGTGCCATGTCGAGTACCAATACGGCATGTTTGGCAACGCCGTTTAAAATCAAAGGCGTGAATTATTCCATTACCTCGGCATGTGCAACCAGCGCACATTGCATCGGTCACGCGATGGAACTCATTCAAATGGGCAAACAAGATGTGGTGTTTGCAGGCGGTGGCGAAGAAGTGCATTGGACAATGTCGGTGTTATTCGATGCAATGGGCGCAATGTCTTCGAAATACAATGACACGCCAAGCACTGCATCACGTCCTTATGATGAAAGCCGCGATGGGTTTGTCATTTCAGGCGGTGGCGGTGTTTTAGTTATCGAAGAATTGGAACATGCTAAAGCACGCGGTGCGAAAATCTACGCTGAACTTGTCGGTTATGGTGCAACCTCTGACGGTTATGACATGGTTCAACCTTCGGGTGAAGGCGCAGTGCGTTGTATGCAACAAGCGATGGCAACCGTTAACGGCAAAATCGATTATGTCAATGCACATGGGACAAGTACCCCTGTTGGTGATACCAGAGAATTAGAAGCCTTGCGGGCGGTTTTTGGAGGTGAAAATGTGCCTTGGGTCAGTTCAACCAAATCCCTTACAGGTCACGCTTTAGGTGCAGCAGGTGTGAATGAAGCAATCTATTCATTACTTATGATGCAAAATAATTTCTTGAGTGCTTCAGCTAACATCACCAATTTAGACGCAGGTGCGGCAGGCATTCCAATTGTGCACGAACGACAAGACAGCGTCACATTAAACACGATTATGTCGAACAGCTTTGGTTTTGGCGGCACGAATGCAACGCTAATTTTCCAACGCTACAACGGTTAAGTAATGACCAATCCCTGTAATTTGTGCCATTCAACAAACTTCGATGAACTTTCAAACGTTGGACGTGACGGAGCGTTACGAACCGTAATTTGTAAAAATTGCGGTTTGGTTTTTAGCGATCCGTTTCCGATTGATACTACGGAGTATTATCAAAAAAATTATCGGATACTTTACAAAGGCACTTACAGCCCGAAAATTAAGCATATTTACCGCGCGGCAAATGTAGCTCTTGAACGTTATCAACGTCTTGAGTCATGTTTGTTAGGTAAAAAGAAGGTGCTGGAAATTGGTTCAGGCGGCGGTGAATTTTCGTATTTGCTGACCAAAAAAGGCTTTGACGTTTCAGCCATTGAACCAAACGAAGGCTACGGGAATTATTCTAAAGAGCAATACGATTTAAATGTACAAATTGGTTTTGCTCAAAATTTAGAATTCCCCTCGGAGACGTTTGATTTCATTACGATGTCGCATGTTTTAGAACATGTTGATAATCCCACCACTATGCTTGAAAAACTGTGTTCATGGTTGAAACCCAATGGAATTGTGGCGTTAGAAGTACCGAATGTTGAAGCGGTTTGCCAATCGCCAAAAAGTACATTTCACACCGCACATTTGTACAATTTCAATACCGAAACGCTTACATTGCTCGCTGAAAAAACGGGCTATTCTGTAATTCAATCCTGTTTATCTAAAGATGGTGGCAATCTCACTTTAATTGCACAAAAAACAGAATCGCCAAAACCGTTACTTGAAATCACGGGAAATTACGAAAATGTGTTTTCGACGGTTAAGAATCACACTGTTTTTAATCATTATTTGTCACCATTTCCCTATTCACGTTTGCTTGGCAAAGTACATAAATTTTTCAATGAGCGCAAAGCCACTGCCACATTCACTGATGCTAAACAAGTTTTAGATTTCTGCTACTCTTCAAATGACTGAACATTCCGATTTAAACCAAAAAACACGTTACCAATTCAACAAACTACAAAAACGCCTACGCCATAGCGTTGGCGATGCGATTGCCGATTTCAACATGATTGAAGACGGCGACAAAATTATGGTTTGTTTGTCAGGCGGCAAAGATTCGTACACGATGCTTGATGTGTTACTGAATTTGCAAAAAACAGCTCCTGTAAATTTTGACTTGATTGCGGTGAATTTAGACCAAAAACAACCAGGTTTTCCTGAACATGTTTTGCCGCAATATCTTGAATCTATTGGTGTGCCGTATCACATCATCGAAAAAGATACTTACAGTGTCGTGAAACGGGTGATTCCTGAAGGGCAAACGACGTGCGGTTTGTGTTCACGTCTGCGGCGCGGCACGTTATACGGGTTTGCAGAAGAAAATGGCATTACCAAAATTGCGCTTGGTCATCATCGTGACGATATTTTGGAAACGTTTTTCTTGAACATTTTTTACGGTGGCAAGCTCAAAGCGATGCCGCCAAAACTACTCAGCGATGACAAAAAAAATATTATCATTCGTCCGCTGGCGTATGTGAGGGAAAAAGACATTGAGCGTTTTGCCGCGTTTAAAAATTTCCCCATTATTCCGTGTAATTTGTGTGGTTCGCAGCAAAATTTACAGCGACAAGCCATGAAAGAAATGCTTAAAACGTGGGACAAACAATTTCCAGGCCGTTTAGAAACGATTTTTACCAGTTTACAAAACGTCGCACCGTCGCAATTAGCGGATCGTAATTTGTTTGATTTTGTGAATTTGCTTCGTGATCCGACTGCACCAGCCGTTGAAAATGAACCGCTGATTTAAAGCAACACCACATCGTATTGTTCTTGGTTATAGCCTGATTCAGAACGGAATTTAATTTGCACATCCAAAAAAGCTTCGAGTTCGGCAAGCATATCGGCTTTTTCATCGAGTAGCATTTCAGCTACTTCCGTTGAGGCTAAAACTAAAATTTGCTGCACATTGTATTGCCGAACTTCGCGGATAATTTCCCGAAAAATTTCTAAACACACCGATTCGGCTGTTTTTAAAACGCCCCGTCCACCACACGCGCAACACGGTTCACACATAATATGTTCTAAACTTTCGCGCGTGCGTTTACGCGTCATTTCGATTAAACCCAGCGCGGATACTTCGGAAATTTTCGTTTTAGCGCGATCTTTTTCTAAATGTCTTTCTAACGCTTGCAACACTTGCCCACGATGTTCTGCGCTTTTCATGTCGATAAAATCGATGATGATAATACCGCCTAAATTTCGTAATCGCAGTTGCCGTGCAATCGCTTGAGCCGCTTCTAAATTCGTTTTAAAAATCGTTTCTTCTAAATTTCGACCGCCGACATAACCGCCTGTATTGACATCAACCGTGGTCATCGATTCAGTTTGGTCAAACACCAAATGCCCGCCTGATTTGAGTTTAACTTTTCGCGCAAGAGCTTTTTCGATTTCATCTTCGACGCTGTAAATATCAAAAACAGGACATTCGCCCGTGTAATGTTCAATCACAGGCACAATATCAGGCACGAAAACTTCAGCAAATTCAATCAATCGTTGATACGTTTCTTTGGAATCAATGCGAATTCGCTCAATGCCATCACGATACAAATCACGCAATGTTCGCACGCTCAAAGGTAAATCTTTGTGAATAAATTGTTTGGGCGCGGCAGTAGCGATTTTTGTGCGAATCGATTCCCATAATTTGAGCAGAAATTCCATATCGGCAATTAACACGCTGTTTTCGACGCATTCAGCGGCGGTTCGGGCAATAAATCCACCGCAGTCGTGTTCTTGTCTAAATTGTTCAAGGCAATTTTTTAAACGTACTCGCTCTTCGGCACATTCAATGCGTTGTGAAATACCTGTCGTATTGGAATACGGCATATAAACTTGAAAGCGCGATGGAATTGAAATATCGGTCGTTAAACGTGCGCCTTTTGTACCAAGTGGGTCTTTGAAAACCTGCACGATAATATGCTGCCCTTCATGCAAATAATGTTCGATATTTGCCGAGCCTTTTTTTTCTAACTCTTTGCTGCATAAATCCGACAAATGCAAAAAACCTGAACGGGCTAAACCAATATCGACAAATGCCGCCTGCATTCCAGGTAAAACGCGGCAAACTTGCCCTTTGTAAATGTTACCGACTAAGCCAATTTTGCAACTACGTTCGATGATTAACTCTTGCAACACGCCGTTTTCAATGACGGCAACGCGGGTTTCGGGCGGCGTAACATTGATTAGAATTTCTTCGCTCATGAAATTACCTCAATGCCTTCTAATGCGAGTAATTGCGCTGTTTCAAATAGCGGTAATCCCATCACACCTGAAAAACTACCGTTAATGCGCTCAATAAACGCGCTAGCAACGCCTTGAATGGCATAACTGCCCGCTTTACCTAATGGCTCACCACTTTGCCAATAAGCGTGAATTTGCGCGTCTGAAAGCGTTTTAAATGTGACTTTCGTGACAGATAACGCGGAATGCTGTGTTTTGCCAAATAAGGCAATTGCGGTAAAAACGTGGTGCGTATTACCTGAAAGTTCTTGCAACATGGCTTTAGCATCTGTTTCGTCTTGAGGTTTCCCCATAATTTTCCCGTTCAAAACGACCGTCGTGTCTGCGGCAAGAATCGGCAATTTTGGATGAAATTTTTCTTTACAGGCAGTGGCTTTTTCGACGGCTAAACGTTGCACATAATCAACGGGTAATTCGTTTAATTTTGGTGTTTCGTCGATGTCTACGACGTGAACTTGATGGCGGATTTTAATTTGCTTGAGCAATTCTTGGCGACGTGGCGATGCGGAAGCGAGAATAATTTTTGGCATGGCAATCCTACGAAATAAATGAATTAAACAGTATGTTAAGCGAATTTTTATGCGGGTTTGAGAAATTTTTAATTCATTTTTTAAATTATGGTTTTGACACGAAACCTAAAATCATGATAAAAATATGCCCGTCGCAGAAAGAAGCGGCCTCTTTAGCTAAAGAGTACAAAATTATTATAATAACAATGAGGATTTACAGATGTCTGAAGCACAAGAAAAAGATTATTTCTGGTTCTATATCGGTGGCTTAATTGCAGCGACTGTTGTTTTGGTTTTAATGTTAAAAGGCGTTGAAACAAAACATTTGGAAAGTGGTGTAGTTGCTCAAAGCCAATCTGAAGTTTTCCAAAAAGTTGAAAACAGACACAAAAACAACAGCAACTAAGATTTTAAATTTTTAGTACGTTGTTAAAAAAAGCCTAACTTGAGCAAGTTGGGCTTTTTTAATGTCTTATAAAAATGTCCGAATTCCCGCTATGCCCTGCCCGCCTGCAAATTTTGCAGTTTGCAAGTCCGATTTTTGAACACCGCCCAACGCATAAACAGGCAAATTACATTCAATAATTAAGCTCTCAAACGTTTCCCAACCAAGTGGCTCGACATCTAAATGCGTTTCTGTTCTCAAAACGGGTGAAAGCACGACAAAATCCACACCAATTTTTTGCGCGTGTTTTAGCTCTGCTTGATTGTGACAAGAGGCACTGAGCCAATGCAGATTTTCTGGACGCGAATCCCATGTTAATAAGTCACTTCCTGTTAAATGAATGCCATCGCAAGACATTTCAACGGCTTTCACGGTTCCCGAATTCACCAATAACAACGCGCCTTGCTCATTGCAACGTGGATGAGCGATTTCTAAAAATTCGCGCACTTGTGATTCAGATAAATTTTTTAATCGTGCTTGAATTAACGTAATGCCTTGCGCTAGCAAATGTTCTAATCGAGCTAATAAGTCTTCGCAATCATCATTCAAAATCGCATAAAACGAGGGCAAATAAATAGCCATCAAAATTATTCGATTTGCGGCGGGAAAAATATAATGCTGCAATTCATGACACTCAGCCCAAATCCAACCTTGTCCAAGCTGACTTTGCGCTTTGCCCGTGTATTCTGTTATATCAAAAACATGAAAATGAATTTCACGATCCGAATAAGCGTGTTGAAAACTAATCAACGGCACTGCGCTAATCACTTCAATGCCAATTTCTTCACGCAATTCACGCGCTAATGCGGTACCTAGCATTTCGCCACGTTCGACTTTGCCACCAGGAAATTCCCACAAACCACCTAAATGCAACGTATCATGACGACGGGTAATAAAAATCTTCCCTTCTTCATCTCTTACAATTCCAATGACGATTGAAAGCGGCATTTTTTTAATCCTCGGATAACAAATTTTTTGCCCCTGCAAAAAACGATTTTTTATTATTTTCTTTTACTTCTTCAGAAAGCGGTTTTTTCGCCGTCCAATGCAAATCTTCTTCGGGTAATTCGTCCAAAAAACGGCTATAAGCGCATTCTTCATTTACACCGCGTTGTTTGCGATGTGTGCAATAACTGAGCGTACACGTTTGTTTTGCGCGAGTAATCCCAACGTAAGCGAGCCTGCGTTCTTCTTCGATGTTACCTTCGTCAATGCTATTTTGATGCGGCAAAATTTTCTCTTCCACGCCAATTAAAAAAACGTGTGGAAATTCCAACCCTTTCGCCGCGTGCAAAGTCATCAAACTGACTTCATCATTGACTTCGTCTTCACGGTTACGCTCCAACACGTCGAGCAACAACACTTTTGCGACCAAATCAGTGAGCGTGAATGCTTCACCATCCGCCGTATTTTTATCAATAATGCGTTGCAACCAATCGAGTAACTCCGACACGTTTTTAATACGTCGTTCTGCCGCATCGCGCGTTGCGCTGTCTTCGCGTAAATATTGTGAATAACCAATTTTTTCCAGCAATTCATTCACGAGCTTTATTTTATCGGTCGCTGCTCCAATAAGTGTTGCTTGCTGCAAAATCCAATCGTGAAAATTCTGTAGCCGTTTGCGCGGCGCATCAGTTAAATGAGAATTCAGTCCAAGCTCACCACACGCCGCAAATAAACTAACGTGCCTCTCACGCGCATACGCGCCTAATTTTTCAAGTGTCGTTGCCCCAATTTCGCGCCGTGGCGTGTTCACAATACGTAAAAATGCCGCATCGTCGTCAGGATTTGAAAGCAAACGCAAATAACTCAGCACGTCTTTGACTTCGGCATACGAAAAAAAAGACGTTCCTCCGCTAATAAAATACGGCACCATGAACGAGCGCAAACTTTGTTCAATCAAACGCGATTGATGATTGCCGCGATACAAAATCGCGTAATCCTTGTAGCGCGTGCCGTTCATCAGTTTGTGATGCAAAATTTCCGAGACAATTTTTTCGGCTTCCGCGTCTTGATTGGGATTTGTCAAAATTCGCAGCGGCTCGCCGTGACCTAAATCACTCCATAATTTCTTTTCAAACGTATGTGGATTATTGGCAATTAAATGATTCGCCACTTTCAAAATTCGACCTGTTGAGCGGTAATTTTGTTCGAGTTTAATCACTTCTAAACGAGGAAAATCGCGTTGTAATTGCGCTAAATTTTCAGGTTGTGCGCCGCGCCACGCATAAATGGATTGGTCATCGTCACCCACAACGGTAAATTTCGCGAGTGTTCCAACTAGCAATTTCACAAGCTGATATTGCGTTAAATTGGTGTCTTGATATTCATCAACGAGCAAATATCGAATCCGATTTTGCCATTTTTGCAAAACCTCGTGATGTTTCTCAAAAA
>JAQTXN010000141.1 GCA_028688755.1 Methylococcales bacterium
TAAAAATAGTGTCTCCAACTGCTAAAACACCAGAATAAACTCTAAAAAACGTTAACACACCAACAAAAGGATCCGTTGCAATCTTAAACGCTAATGCTGAAAAAGGCTCCGTATCGCCAGCAACTCTGACAGAATCAGAAACACCATCTGCCAAAATACCTTGAACAGGTTTTATATCTGTTGGGGCAGGCAAATAATCAACTACCGCATCAAGCAATGCTTGAACCCCTTTATTTTTAAAAGCAGTTCCACAAAAAACAGGAACGATTTTGTTTGCAATCGTTAAAGCCCGAACCCCGAATTTAATTTCTTCATTGGTCAAAAAACCATTTTCAAGATACTTATCGGTTAATTCTTCGCTAACGTCTGCGGCAGCTTCAATCAGTGATTCCCGCCATTTACTTGCTTCTGAAAGCAAATCAACTGGAATATCCAATTCATCAAAAGTGGTTCCCATGTTTGCATCATGCCAATAAATGGCTTTCATGCTAACCAAGTCAACAACACCTTTAAAACTATCTTCCTTGCCGATTGGCAACTGCAATAAAACTGGATTTGCAGCTAAACGCGTTTTTATCTGATCAACCGTGCCGAAAAAATCAGCACCAACACGATCCATCTTATTTACAAATGCTAGCCGAGGAACTTCATATTTATCAGCCTGCCGCCAAACCGTTTCAGATTGTGGCTCAACACCACCAACGGCACATAAAACCGCGCATGCACCATCTAAAACTCGTAACGACCGTTCAACTTCAATTGTAAAATCAACGTGTCCAGGTGTGTCAATAATGTTAATACGATGCTGTTCATACTGCCCTCGCATTCCACTCCAAAAACAAGTCGTCGCTGCTGATGTAATTGTAATACCGCGCTCTTGCTCTTGTACCATCCAATCCATAACGGCTGCACCATCATGAACCTCTCCCATTTTATGAGAGACACCTGTGTAATACAAAATTCGTTCAGTCGTCGTGGTTTTACCTGCATCAATGTGAGCCATGATGCCGATGTTACGATATTTTTCTATCGGTGTTTTGCGTGCCACAACGACCAATTAACCTCTTACCAGCGGTAATGCGAGAATGCTTTATTAGCTTCAGCCATACGATGCGTATCTTCGCGTTTTTTCACGGCAGAACCACGACTTTCAAAGGCATCCAATAATTCACCAGCTAACTTTGCTGCCATCGTACGTTCATTTCTTTTACGAGACGCATCGATTAACCAACGCATTGATAACGCCAAACGGCGAGCCGGACGAACTTCTACTGGCACTTGATACGTTGCACCACCAACACGGCGCGATTTAACTTCCACGCGAGGCTGAACGTTTTCCAATGCTTTAGAAAGAATATCTAACGGTGCTTCATGACCTTTGCGCTCGATTGCATCTAACGCGCCATAAATAATACTTTCAGCAACTGACTTCTTGCCGCTTTCCATGATCATATTCATGAACTTGGTCAACATAACGCTGCCAAATCGTGGATCTGGAATGATTTCTCTTTTTGTAGCTACTCTTCTTCTTGACATTTACTTACCAATTAACCTTTAGGACGTTTAGTTCCGTATTTAGAACGACCACATTTTCTATTATTTACACCAGAAGCATCTAAGCTACCACGTACAACGTGATAACGAACACCAGGTAAATCTTTTACACGACCACCGCGAATTAAAACCACGGAATGCTCTTGTAAATTGTGACCTTCACCACCGATGTAGCTACTAACTTCAGCACCATTTGTTAAACGAACACGAGCAACTTTTCTAAGAGCTGAGTTCGGTTTTTTAGGTGTAGTCGTATAAACACGAGTGCAAACACCACGACGTTGCGGACACGCTTCCAAAGCGGGAACATTGCTTTTTTCTATTTTTTTAGCTCGAGGCTTGCGAACCAATTGATTGATCGTTGCCATACTTTTACTCCAAAATTATTTTAACTGCCCGTTCACAACCTGCTAAAACGGAGCTAATTGGCTCTAACCTAAAGCACAATAGCTGACTGTAGCAGATTATGATACTGACTATTTAACACTAGGTCAAGCCTAAATGTTTCAAATGTTTAATGCTTGTTTTAATTGCTCTTCAACATCATCCACGTCAATTGTCGCCGATGATTCGACTTCAATAATTTGTTCTGCTTGTTGCGCTAAGCGTTGACGACGACCTTCATGATAGGCAAGTCCCGTTCCCGCCGGAATCAATCGACCAACGATGACGTTTTCTTTCAAACCTAACAAGTTATCGCTCAAACCACGTACCGCAGCATCTGTCAAAACGCGCGTTGTTTCTTGGAATGATGCAGCAGAAATAAATGATTCTGTTGCCAAAGAAGCTTTGGTAATACCAAGCAAAATCGAATCATAACTTGCTGGAATTTTACCTGCCGCTTCGGCTTTATCGTTTTCTTCGCGCATCGCAGCGCGTTCGACTTGCTCACCTTTCAAGAAGCTCGTATCGCCGCCTGCGGTAATTTCAACTTTTCTCAACATTTGACGAATAATCGCTTCAATGTGTTTATCGTTGATTTTTACGCCTTGCAAACGGTACACATCTTGAATTTCTTTGACCAAATAATTCGCCAACTCTTCAATACCGCGCAAACGCAAAATGTCATGCGGTGTTAATTCACCTTCAGCAATTGTTTCACCTTTTTCGACTTGTTCACCTTCGAAAACTGTAATGTGTCGCCATTTTGGAATCAACGTTTCATACACTTCACCGTTCGCATCGGTAATTGAAACACGTTGCTTACCTTTGGTTTCTTTTCCGAATGAGATTGTACCTGTTGCCTCCGCCAAAATCGCAGGATCTTTGGTTTTACGCGCTTCAAATAAATCTGCAACGCGCGGCAAACCACCCGTAATATCACGAGTTTTACTTGATTCTTGCGGAATACGGGCTAAAACGTCACCAATTTTTACTTCGCCGCCATTTTTAATGCTCGCAATCGCGCCTGCAGGCAAGAAGTATTGCGCGGCAATTTCAGTACCAGGCAAATAAATCGTGCCGCCGTTTGCATCCAATAACTTCACCATCGGACGCAATTCACGACCTGCACTACCACGTTGTTTTGGATCGATAACCACTTCCGAACTCAAACCAGTGATTTCGTCAGATTGTTTTTGAACCGTTACACCTTCAACAAAGTCTTTTAGCTCAATAAGACCATCTACTTCCGTAATAACTGGATGGGTAAATGGATCCCATGTCGCAATAATTTCACCTGTTTCGACGTGATCACCTTCTTTCTTAGAAAGTACCGCACCGTAAGGAATTTTGTAACGTTCACGTTCACGACCGTACTCGTCAACCACACCAACTTCACCCGAACGAGAAACTGCAACTAAGTTACCTTCACGATTCACAACGCTTTTCAAATTACTTAAGCGCACTGAACCTGATGATTTAACTTGTACGTTACTAATCGCTGCGGCACGAGAAGCTGCCCCCCCAATATGGAAAGTACGCATGGTAAGCTGTGTTCCTGGTTCACCAATCGATTGTGCTGCAATAACGCCAACCGCTTCACCAATGTTCACCAAATGCCCACGACCTAAGTCACGACCATAACATTTAGCGCAAACGCCATGACGATTTTCACAAGTAATAATCGAACGAACAACAACGTGATCAACACTGTGTTGCTCAAGAATGGCAACCCAATCTTCATCGAGTAATGTACCGCGTGGTGCAATTACGTTTTGACCTGATTTGTCCAACACATCGATTGCTGCAACGCGACCTAAAACACGTTCTGACAATGGTTCAACAACATCGCCACCTTCGATAATTGGATTCATCGACAAGCCGCTTGTTGTGCCGCAATCTTGTGAACTAATTACCAAATCTTGCGCCACGTCAACCAAACGACGTGTTAAATAACCCGAGTTCGCCGTTTTCAACGCCGTATCCGCTAAACCTTTACGCGCACCATGAGTCGAAATAAAGTATTGTAAAACGTCCAAACCTTCACGGAAGTTTGCAGTAATCGGTGTTTCGATAATCGAACCGTCTGGTTTTGCCATCAAACCACGCATCCCCGCAAGCTGACGAATCTGTGCCGCAGAACCCCTCGCACCTGATTCTGCCATCATAAATACAGAATTAAATGATTTTTGTTCTTTGGTTTCGCCATTTTCGTCAATGTAAGATTCTTTACCCAAACCTTCCATCATCACTTTCGCAATTTGATCATTCGCGTGCGACCAAATATCGACAACTTTGTTATAACGTTCGCCGTCAGTCACTAAACCATTTGCATATTGGGTTTGAATTTCATTCACTTCCGCATTTGAAGAAGCCAAAATAGCTTCTTTTTTAGCAGGAATAACCATGTCTTCAATACCAAATGACACGCCCGAACGGGTCGCATATCTGAAACCTAAGTACATCAACTGATCCGCCAAAACAACGGTGTCTTTGTTACCCATATAGCGATAACCGTGGTTAATCAGACGCGAAATGTTCTTTTTCGTCATATCGCAATTAACCAAATCAAACGGCATTCCTTCAGGAATTACTTCCCAAATCAACGCACGTCCAACCGTTGTTTCAACACGGCGAGTTTCATAGCTCACAACACCTGCTTTATCAGTCGATTTTTGCGTGATTCGTAATTGAATTTTAGTTTGTAATTCGACCGATTTTTCCATCAAGGCTTTATGCACTTCGCCAACGCTGACAAAAATACTGCCATTACCAACCGCATTCATTTTTTCGCGGCTAATGTAGTAAAGCCCCAAAACCACGTCTTGCGATGGATTGATAACAGGCTCACCGTTTGCTGGTGACAAAATGTTATTCGTTGCCATCATCAATGTCCGCGCTTCTAATTGCGCCTCAATCGACAACGGAACGTGAACCGCCATTTGGTCGCCGTCAAAGTCAGCGTTGAACGCGCTACAAACCAAAGGATGCAACTGAATCGCTTTGCCTTCAATCAACGTCGGTTCAAATGCTTGAATACCCAAACGATGCAACGTTGGCGCACGGTTTAACATAATTGGATGTTCACGAATAACTTCTTCGAGAATATCCCAAACTTCCGCACCTTCACGCTCCACCATTTTTTTCGCAGCTTTAATCGTTGTCGCATGACCACGCGATTGTAATTTACTGAAAATAAATGGTTTGAATAATTCCAACGCCATTTTTTTCGGTAAACCACATTGATGCAAACGCAACGACGGGCCAACAACAATTACCGAACGTCCTGAATAATCAACCCGTTTTCCAAGTAAGTTTTGACGGAAACGCCCTTGCTTACCTTTAATCATGTCAGCAAGCGATTTCAACGGACGACGATTTGTCCCTGTAATTGCACGACCACGACGACCGTTATCGAGTAGCGCATCAACGGATTCTTGTAACATCCGTTTTTCGTTACGCACGATAATATCTGGCGCACTCAAATCCAATAAACGATTCAAACGGTTATTACGGTTAATCACACGACGGTATAAATCGTTCAAATCCGATGTTGCAAAACGTCCACCATCAAGCGGCACAAGTGGGCGCAATTCAGGTGGTAAAACGGGTAATACATTCAAAATCATCCATTCTGGACGATTATTTGAAGCAAGCAACGCGCTCATCACCTTGAGACGTTTTGCATATTTTTTGATTTTTGTTTCTGAACTGGTTGAATTGATTTCTTGCTTTAAAACTTCAACTTCTGCTTTCAAATCGATGGCTTTAAGCAAATCAAAAATAGCTTCTGCACCCATTTTTGCCACAAATTCATCACCAAATTGCTCTTGATAATCCATGTACTCGTCATCAGTGAGCAAAGAGCCTTTGGTCAATGATGTGTCACCTGGTTCAAGTATCACAAATGATTCGAAATAAAGCACACGCTCAATTTCACGCAATGTCATATCAAGCAATAACGCGATACGCGAAGGCAATGATTTTAAAAACCAAATATGTGCAACAGGGCTTGCTAAATCAATGTGTCCCATGCGTTCACGACGCACTTTTGACAACGTCACTTCAACGCCGCATTTTTCGCAAATTACACCGCGATGTTTTAAGCGTTTGTATTTGCCACACAAACATTCGTAATCGCTAACAGGGCCAAAAATTTTCGCACAAAATAGTCCGTCACGTTCTGGTTTGAACGTACGGTAATTGATAGTTTCAGGTTTTTTCACTTCGCCGTAAGACCACGAACGAATCACTTCAGGTGAAGCTAGACCAATTTTAATTGCATCAAAATCTTCCGCACGATTTTGACGTTTTAAGAAATTCATTAAATCTTTCAAGAGCTTGTCCTCTTTAAAATACGTTTAAAAGGAAGGTGTGACAAAAGCGGCAATATCAAAACTTGCCGCTTTTTTTGCCTCGTTTATTCTCGTTCTAATTCGATATTGACCGCTAATGAACGAATTTCTTTTAATAAAACATTAAACGATTC
>JAQTXN010000142.1 GCA_028688755.1 Methylococcales bacterium
AAATACTTGCCAATTTCAACTGCAAAATTCCCTAATGGCGCAAACGGCGCAGTTTACTGGCCTTCAAAATAAAGGCTTGCCTTTCGTAATCAGTAATTGATTACGCCATGAAAATAGTCAGCACGTTTTAATTTTTAAAACGTGCTGACTTTCAAAATACAATCCTTTCAAAATGCGCGATAATACACACAACCGTTATTTCTCTTGGATTTTCTTATGAAAAAAATAGTTCAAAAAACGTTTTTATCTTTGATTGCGTTAAGTGCAATTGAAAGTGCATTAGCGTTGGATTCAGGCACACAAAATTTAACCGCAATAGAAGGTGCGACCGATTATTTTAAAATTAACTGCGCGGGTGATACGGATCATTTGAATTTTAAATTGTTTGAAGGCGTGGCAAATAATTCTGTCGTTGAAACGCCTGCCATTCCTCCTCAACTTTTTAACGCGAAATTAACGAAACTAAAATTAACATCAACCGTTTCAGCAATTGAAGCGGGTACAACAAAAGAAATAACTTTAAAAGGTGGCAATGGTGCATACACATTGACACTCGATACATTCGGAACAAATTTAAGCGTAAAAACAGCGCAAACTTATGCCGTGCAATATCAATGTTTAAACACCAAAGGAAACGTTACAAAAGGTTCGTCAACGCTAACAAAATCAGGTATTGAATCAGTCAAGAAAACATTAGCCAATAACAAAACCGCAAAATACAGCATTACTTGTGCGAAAGATGCAAAAAACGGCAATACGAGTAGCCTAGTGGTAAAACTTATTAACAAAACAGCGATAATAAAACCTGCCACTTCATCATCATCGACGCAGGCAATGCTTTCAGCCCCTTCGGGCGATTTAACCGCGCAAGTGATTAAAGCTGCAACAGCAAAAAATACGACGGGGGTGGCAATAGATATTCAAAATGGCAGCGGAAATTACGACGTTTTGGTAAATAGTCCTACCAATAAAGCGTTGCCTTATCATTTTGAATACAGCTGTTTAAATACCAAAAATGTTGAAGCGAAAACCTCACCATTTCAACTTTTACAAGACCAATAACGCGAGGTTGATAGATGAAACGTTTTATTTTTTTGATGTTAATGGGCTTGTCATTTAACAGTTTTGCACACGATGATGGTGGTGTTTTAAGTGAAGATGTGACAGCCGTTGATTATTTTATGGTGTCTTGCAGCGAAGATTCGGACAGAATGTATTTTAAAATTTCAACACCGACTACAACGCCTCTACTTAGCGCACAAGTTATGAAAGGTAATTTTGTGACTAACATTCCAACCAGCCGTGGTGGGGTTGAAATTTTACAAGGTGGCGGTAATTATCGGATTTTGGTTAATAAAAATGGCGCAGGAAAAGTGGGTTATGCTTTTGAATATCATTGTGAAAATGGTGGTGAACATACGGAAACCAGCATTAACCAGCTGCAATAGTTTTTAGTGTATGAAAACGTTTTTATTTTTAGTTTCGACTCTGATTTTCTCAAATTCTCATGCGACCGCGATGGGTGAGAATTCGCCCGATTGCGTGTTGACGTCGCTTAATAACACACCTGTGCATTTTCATGAATACACAGGCAAAGTGTTGTATGTCGATTTTTGGGCATCGTGGTGTACGTCGTGTATGCAATCGTTTCCGTTTTTAAATCAACTTACCCACGAATTCGGTGAGCAAGGTTTGCATATTGTTGGCGTAAATTTGGACGAACAAGTTGATGATGCACTCGCATTTTTAGGGCATCACCCTTCACATTTTACGATTGCAAATCACGGTGGTGAGCAATGCGCGAAAAGTTTTGAAGTGCAGGCGATGCCAAGTTCTTATTTGATTGATAAACACGGTGTGATTCGTTATACCCATCAAGGTTTTCGTGCGGGTGAGACCGATGAATTAAAACAACAAATTGTGAAATTATTGGCAGAAAAATAAAACGATGTTAAAAAAAAATCTCTTAGCCCTCCGTCATTGTGGGGCTTTTTTTTGTTTGCTAATTTTATCAGGGTGTAGCAGCGTTTCACCTTGGGAGCGTGGTACGCTTGCAAAAACACAGATGAATTTAGTGCCATCCCCATTACAAAGTAGCTTGCGTTCACACCAATATGGTAGTCGTGAAGCGGCATCAGGCGGTGGCGAAGCGGCAGGAGGTGGTTGTGGCTGTTACTAAATCCAAAGCATTAAATCTTTTAACCGCCGCTGCGTTAGCGTTACCTTTTACAACTATTTTTGCTAGCGACGAAGAAGCCTATTTTCAATATGGGCATTATGAAGACGGCGCACGAAATTTATTTACGACCAAAAGTGCATTTAAACCGATTGAAGTTGATAGCTTGCAAAGCGGAATGCGTTTAAAACTATCTGATCGAGTGCGGTTGGCATTCAATTACACGCAAGATACTTGGAGTGGCGCAACGCCAATGACGACAGCACCGCTTGCATTTAATCCAAATCGTGAAAGTAAAACTCGTGCCAAAACCATTAGCGGTGCGTCGCCGTATTTGCAGCCATCTAATTTATATGTGGATAAACAATTTAATCCGCTGCAATTCAACGCAAAAACGCAGAAATATAGCGCGAATAATCAACTTGTTCACACATTGTCAACCGCGTCACCTGAAACACGAAAACAAGGTGATGTTCGAATTGGTTACGATTGGGACGAAGCGAGTTTAGATGCAGGGGCGGGAACATCCGTTGAGCCTGATTACGAATCGGTTTTTGGTAATGTTGGTTTGCGTCTTGATTTTAATCAGAAATTAACCAGCGTAAATTTAGGCGCAAGTTATACGGCAAGCGAAACAAACTCGATGCTTGATCATGATGCGTCACCATATATTGAAACCTCGACATTTGGCACGCGCGTTCAAACGCTAAAAAATGGTGTAAAAGTCGTCACAGGTTCAAAAGATGATTGGACAGGTAGTTTGGGGTTGACGCAAATTCTGAATAAATCGGCGTTAATTGAAGGCAGTATCAGTTACACCGTCAGCAGCGGTTATATGTCGAATCCGTATAAAGTGGTCGAAATCTTATTTGTTGATCCAACTAAAAAAGCCGATGCAGAAGGAAAAATTGACGCAAAGTTGTTGCCATTTTTAGAACAGCGTCCAGAGCAGCGGAATCAATGGACGGAGAATTTACGCTTTGTTCAGCACATTGATACGTTCGATGCGGCGTTGCATTTGGATTATCGTTTTTATCACGATGATTGGGGCATTAACGCACATACGATTTCAAGCGATTGGATTCAACCGATTGGTGACGGTTGGTCACTTACGCCGCGAGTTCGTTATTATTCGCAAGATTCGGCGGATTTTTACGCGCCTTATCTGCTTTCTAAACAAGCCGCTAGCACGATTACGTTTGATGACGATGGAAATATCCAACGCACTTCGTACAATCCAAAATTATTCCCTAAAAATTATTCGAGTGATTACCGTTTGTCGGGTTATGGTGCATTAAGTGGCGGTTTGACAGTGACTAAAAAATTCGCCAAAGGCTTGGAATTACAAGCAGGTGCGGAGTATTACACGCACGCGGGAAGTTTGAAATTAGGCGGTGGTGGCGAGGGAAATTACGCTGATTTCGATGGTTATTTAGTCAATGCGTCGCTCAATGTCGATTTAGCGGCGTTATCAATTGCTAATTCCGCGCATAGTGAACATTCGCATCATGCACACCACCATCATGGCGCAGGCGCACCAGCGGGCGTGATGTTTGATCACGTTTTGCAAAATGCGGGCGATGTAATGATTGGCTATCGTTATATGTATGCAAATCAGGCAGGGCAAATGCAACAAGGTGTAAATCCTGTGAGCGATAAAGCACTTTTAAATCAAAGTTGCGATCCTGTTTTAAAACAATGTTTTGTTACGCCGCAAGAAATGAGTATGAATATGCACATGCTCGATTTGATGTACGCCCCGACCGATTGGCTAACGCTGATGTTGATGCCACAATTCATGGACATGCACATGACGATGCGTGATCTTGATGGAGCAGCAGATTTAAATATGCTGACACCATTGGGCGCAGCGGTCACGCATTCTCGGCATGAACACACAACAGGTGGTGTGGGTGATACAGGAATGTACGCGCTATTTAATGTACTCAAGTTTGCAAATCAGCAATTGAATGTGAGTTTGGGAATTAGCGCACCAACGGGCGATTCAGCGATTCAATTACGCGATACACATCAACAAGATTTAGGGTTTATTCATTACGGAATGCAACTTGGTAGCGGAACGTGGGATTTCAAACCTGCAATAACGTACACGGCAAACATTGATGAGTGGTCATTTGGCGCACAATTAAATGGCACAAAACGTCTTGAAAATCAGAGCAAATCTGGGTTTGCATTAGGCGATGCTTTTCAAGCAACGGGGTGGGGAAGTTATAGCTGGACGAATTGGCTAGCCACATCGGTACGCGGTGTTTATACCTTGCAAGGTGCGTTAAACGGTTCATACAAGGGTGTTTATCATCAGATTGGCGCGATGGATTTTCCAAATAGTTACGGTGGACGTTTTGTTGACGTGGGTTTTGGCATAAATGCTTCAATGCCTGATGGTTCATTGCAAGGGAATCGAATTAGTTTTGAATGGTTGCAGCCCGTTCACGATGATGTGAACGGCTATCAATTGCCACGCGAAGGCGCGTTGTCTGCAACGTGGAGTTATATGTTTTAGGATTATTCCCGAAAATTATCAAACTGCACTGGCTGTTCTAAATTCGCCGAGCGTAAAAATTGAATCGTGGCTTGCAAATCGTCACGATTTTTTCCCGTTACGCGCAATTTTTCACCTTGAATTGCAGCTTGCACTTTCAATTTATTGTCCTTGATCAGTTTTACTATTTTCTTGGCAAGCGTTGATTCGATGCCTTGTTTAAGCAAAATTTCTTGGCGCATCAATTTTCCACTGCCTTTTGCATCTTTTACTTCCATGCAGGCAATGTCGATGCCTCGTTTGGTCAATTTTGAACACAACACACTAAACATTTGTTGCAGTTGAAAAGTGGACTGCGAAATCATCACAATCGTTGTATCGTTTAATTCAAAAACAGAATCTGTTCCTTTAAAGTCAAAACGAGTGGTGACTTCTTTATTGGCTTGATCAACGGCATTTTTAGCTTCGTGTGGATCGAATTCTGAAATAATATCAAATGAAGGCATAAATATAATTTGGTTAGTAAATAATGACGTACTTATAATATGTCAAAATTATTTAAACACCAATTCTGGGATTTTGATCATGGTTTTAGTTTCGTTCCATTTGTTTTCGTACACGTTATTATTTTTTGTTGTTGGCATGATTAAGCCTAAATGGGCATTATTTTTTATGAAAGAGCCGACACGTTTTTTGATTTCGTCAATTTCTATCGTTGCGTTTATGATTGCGATGACAGTTTATGGCGAGGGGCATAAGCAAGAAAGTTTGTTAGCAAAGAAAGCAGCAGAAAGTGCTGCAACTGTTTCAGCGGTCCCTGAAGTAAAATAATTTGACAATTTTTGGAGTAATTAAAATGCGATCTAGTGATTTTTTGAAAGTGGTAGTAGCTGTTGTGTTATTAGGTTCTGGTGTTAATTGTTATGCTTATTCTGCGGGGGAAGTAGAAGAGCTTTGTAAAAAACCAAAAATTCATGATTTCAGTTTACCTGTTTATCAAGAACCAGAAAAAATTGAAGTTGCACCAGAGTCTGATTTGTCGTTTTCGTTATCCGTTTGGACAAATCCAGATACGATAAAATTAACGATTAAAGACGAACCGTTAGAATTTACCCGCGAGAGTAACACTAGTATTCACAAAATTCGCGCAAAAATTCCTGCTAAATTTACAGGGCAGTTTGCACGCATAAATATAACAGCGACAGCGGTTTTGGGATGTTATACCAAAGAAGGTTTTTTGATAAAAGTGGCGAATAGTGAAAAAAATTAAAAATAATTTCAAAAAACTTTTGACAAACTAAAAAAAATCGCTATAATTTTAAAACTCAGCTACGGCAACGCAGCTAGGACGAAAAGCAAAAGCTCTTTAAAAACTTAAATCAAAATAATTTGTGTGGGTGCTTGTGAAGTTATCGAGTGATAAACAAGATAATCGATTAAGAAACTACACGGCAATTTTTAAATTGTCAGTTAATTCTAGTCGAGCCAAAATTGGCAACTCATTTTAGAGTTGCAAAACTGATTTAAACTGAAGAGTTTGATCATGGCTCAGATTGAACGCTGGCGGTATGCTTAACACATGCAAGTCGAACGGTGAGAAAGAGCTTGCTCTTTCGATTAGTGGCGGACGGGTGCGTAACGCGTAGGAATCTGCCTATTAGTGGGGGACAACTTAGGGAAACTTAAGCTAATACCGCATACGCCCTACGGGGGAAAGGAGG
>JAQTXN010000017.1:0-26110 GCA_028688755.1 Methylococcales bacterium
CCATCTTCGGCAACAAAACTTGCGCCTAAACGTCCAGGCATTGAAAAATCGACTTGAATTGTGCCACATTGCCAAACACGACCGATGCAATCTTTCAATGAAAATTCAATTTTGGGGCCATAAAACGCGCCTTCACCTGGTTGCAATTCCCACGCTAAATTTTTTGCATTTAAAGCGGTTTCTAACGCAGCTTCTGCTTTATCCCAAATTTCGTCGCTACCGACACGATTTTCAGGGCGTGTTGAAAGTTTTATGATGACATCATTGAAACCGAAATCTTTATAAACTTCAAAAAGCAAATCAATAAACGTCGCTACTTCATCTTGAATTTGTGATTCCGCACAGAAAATGTGTGCGTCATCTTGGACAAAATTTCTAACACGCATCAAACCATGCAGCGTGCCAGATGGCTCGTTACGATGGCATGAACCAAATTCTGCCAAACGAATCGGCAAATCACGGTAACTTTTCATGCCTTGATTGAAAATTTGAACGTGACATGGGCAGTTCATCGGTTTAATCGCGTAATCACGATTTTCCGAATGCGACGTGAAAATCATCGCGCCGAATTTATCCCAATGTCCTGATTTTTCCCACAATGAACGGTCAACGAGTTGCGGTGTTCTGACTTCGCCATAACCATTTACGCGCAATTTTTCGCGGATATATTGTTCAATTTGCTGATAAATCGTCCAACCTTTTTCATGCCAAAACACCATGCCTGGTGCTTCTTCTTGAATATGGAAAAAATCTAATGTTTTGGCTAATTTGCGATGGTCACGTTTTTCGGCTTCTTCCAAACGAGTTAAATAGGCTTGCAATTCTTTTTTATCCGCCCACGCTGTACCGTAAATACGTTGCAACATTTCATTTTTTGCATCGCCGCGCCAATATGCGCCCGCAATTTTCATCAATTTGAATGCGCCTAATTTTCCTGTACTTGGAACGTGAGGGCCACGACATAAATCGGTGAAATTGCCTTGATTATAAAGTGACAAATCTTGGTCAGCGGGAATGGATTCAATAATTTCCGCTTTGTATTTTTCACCTTGATTTTTGAAAAATGCCACCGCTTCATCACGCGATAAAACTGAACGTGAAACAGGGATATTTTCAGCAACCAATTGCTGCATTTTCGCTTCAATTTTTTCTAAATCTTCGGGCGTGAACGGACGCGAATAGGCGAAATCGTAGTAAAAGCCATTTTCGATGACAGGGCCAATCGTGACTTGAGCTTCGGGGAATAGTTGTTTAACCGCTTGCGCTAAAAGATGCGCCGTTGAATGGCGGATAACATCAACGCCTTCTTCATCTTTTGCTGTGATAATTTGCAGTTGTGCATCGTTTTGAATAATCGTGCTGGCATCAACGAGTTGTCCGTTGACTTTTCCTGCGAGCGTCGCTTTTGCAAGCCCTGAACCGATAGATTGAGCAACCTCAAGCACGCTAAGGGGTGCGTCGTAGTTGCGTTGAGAACCGTCTGGAAGCGTAATAACTAGCATCGTTGAATACCGTAAAATAGCACAATAAAAAAAAGCACTGACTTAGCAGTGCTTTATATTTGTTTGGTAGGCACGAGTGGACTCGAACCACCGACCCCCACCATGTCAAGGTGGTGCTCTAACCAACTGAGCTACGCGCCTGAAATTCTGTCATTTCAGTCCGCGAATTATATCAACTGATTCATTTTTGGCAAGATTTTTGTGTGTTTAATTGCAGATTTACACTAAGTATTAAATCGTAAATAACGTAAAATTCTGCCAAAACTTAAACCATTTGGAGAAATACCATGCCTTTTACTTCGTTAATTTCAGTTCAAGATTTACACGCCAATTTACAAAATCCAGATTGGGTGATTGTCGATTGCCGTTTTTCATTAGCAAACCCGAATCTCGGTGAAATTTTATATCGACATGGACATTTGCTTAATGCGCGTTATGCCCATTTAGATAAGGATTTATCAGCTCAAATTACCGATTTCACAGGTCGCCATCCGTTACCTGATGTGCGTGTTTTGGTTGAAAAATTAGGCGCGTGGGGAATTTCCAATCACACGCAAGTTATCGTTTATGATGATGCCTGTGGCGCAATGGCAGCAAGGCTTTGGTGGTTATTGCGTTGGCTTGGTCATGAAAAAGTAGCTGTTCTGGATGGCGGAATTGTTCATTGGCAAAAAACGTATTCGCTCACAACGGCTTTACCAAAAATTAAACCTGTTACTTTTCGCCCTTATTTAAACGATGCGCTACGCCTTGATGCTCGACAAGTTGAAAATGCCCTCGCACAAAAATCGATTTGCCTCGTGGATGCTCGCACGCCAGAGCGTTATCGCGGTGAGGTTGAACCGATTGATCCTGTGGCAGGGCATATTCCGTATGCAAAAAATCGCCCTTTTCAAACGAATTTAACCATTGATGGTTTGTTTTTATCGCCCGAAAAATTACGCGCAGAATTTATAGCGTTGGCTGGAGAAACAGCCGTTGAAAATGTGGTGCATTATTGCGGCTCTGGTGTAACGGCTTGCCACAATGTGCTTGCAATGGAATATGCAGGATTAAAAGGTTCAAAACTTTACGCAGGTTCATGGAGTGAGTGGATTCGTAACAAAAACCGCTGCGTAAGCAAGGCGTGAAATAGCGGTTTGTGTGATAATACGCCTTCATTTTTAACAAAACTTTAGGAACAAAAATGTCATCACTCATCACCATCGAACACAATCCAAGTCAAGAACGTCTAAACGAATTAGGTGTTTCAAGCTGGGATATTTGGGAAAAAGAAATTTCAAAATTCGACATTGATTTTGACGAAACCGAAAAAGCCTACATTTTAGAAGGCGAAATTATTGTTACACCAAAAGATGGTGGCGAACCTGTGAAAATCGTTGCAGGCGATTTAGTTTTCTTCCATGAAGGACTTAACAGTGATTGGGAAGTTGTGAAACCTTTGCGTAAACATTATAGCTACGATTAAGCAGGTTTTTTTGTTGTCAAAACGCGGTGTAATTTTTTAAATTGCACTGCGTTTTTTGTGAGAAAAACAGAGCGTGCAAAAAAATAGTTGAAGTCGAAGCAATGAAATTTTAAGGGAAAAAATAATGGCATTCACAAATCAATTTAAATCGCTTGCAGCCGTTCTTAAACACTATCAAATTCATTATCAAGAAGCAGATTTTGAAATTATGAAAACGGCAAATCTTAATGAATCTGTAAAAGCAGACATTCTTTTTACACTCAAAGAAGTTGCCTACGATGTTTCAGAAGCGGCGATTTGCGAGAATTTGATTTATCCACTCTTGAAAGAAGCGTGGAAACTTTATGCAGATGTGTTTGCAATTTGGAGCCATGCCGCGCTGGAATATGATGATGAACTTACAGGTATTCCCGATTATTTAATTTCTAAACGTTCTGATTTAGGCAAAATTATTTTTGATTCACCGTTATTGGCGGTTGTTGAAGCGAAAAAAGATAATTTTTCAGCAGGTTGGGCGCAATGTGCGTTAGAAATGGTTGCAATGCAAAAAATAAATGCTAATCCGCAATTAGTCATTTACGGATTAGTGTCAAACGGTGAAATTTGGGAAATTGCTACGTTTCAACATCAACAATTTATTTTTTATAACAAACGGTTTGTGATTGAAGAATTAGACAATTTGTTTAACGTATTAGTTTCTATTTTGGAATCATGCAAATTGCAGTTGCAATTTTAGGAGGTAAATCATGTCAGCAGCTTGGGCAGGTGGAACCGATGCCATTATTGAACGGATGGACAAAATGACGGCGTTGTTCATCGAGCAAACCAAAAATTCAATTTACACGGGCGAATCGGCAGAATTTTGTGAAGAATGCGGTGAACCTATTCCTGAAAGTCGGCGCAAAGTGATTGCTTGCAAGTATTGTTTGCCGTGCCAAAGCGCGTTAGAGAAAAAATAAATGGATATTACGAAAATTATCGCGCCACTCAATGACGCACAACGCACCGCTGTAACGGCTTCTGAAAAATCAATGCTCGTTTTAGCAGGTGCAGGCAGTGGCAAAACGCGCGTTTTGGTGCATCGAATCGTTTGGCAAATTCAAGTCAACGCGGTGTCGCCACAAAGTATTTTAGCGGTCACATTCACTAACAAAGCTGCCCGCGAAATGCGTGGTCGTATTGAAATGCTACTTGAAACGAATGCCTCAGCAATGTGGATTGGTACATTTCACGGCATCGCGCATCGACTTTTGCGCCGCCATTCTGAACAAGCGCGTTTGCCCAAAGATTTCCAAGTTCTCGATTCAAACGACCAGCAACGCTTGATTAAACGTTTGCTCGAAGATTTACAAATCGACACAAAAGAATTGCCACCGAAAGAAATTCAATGGTTTATCAACGAGCAAAAAGACGCAGGATTGCGTAGCAAACATCTTGTTGATAGCGACGATAAAAATGCGAAACGTTTTTTACGAATTTATCGTGAATATGAAATTTTATGCGAACGCACAGGCGTGGTGGATTTTGCCGAATTATTGTTACGCGCTTACGAATTACTGCATGACGATGAACATTTGCGCGAACAATACCAACGTCGTTTTAGTCAAATTCACGTCGATGAGTTTCAAGATACCAATAAAATTCAATACGATTGGCTGACGTTGTTAAGTCCAAATCGAGATAATTTGTTTGTCGTAGGTGACGATGACCAAGCAATTTATGGCTGGCGTGGCGCGAAAATCGAAAACATTTACAACTTTCAAAAGCATTATCCCAATCACGAAGTCGTTAAATTAGAACAAAATTACCGTTCTACAGGTGCGATTCTCAAAGCTGCAAATGGCATTATTCAAAACAATCAAGGACGCATGGGCAAATCGTTGTGGACGGAAATGGCTGACGGCGAAAAAATCACCGTTTATGCCGCACACGATGAAAAAGACGAAGCAAAATACGTCGTTGAACGCATTAAATTGTGGGTGGAATCTGGCAATAAACGTGAACAAGCCGCTATTTTGTATCGTTCCAACGCGCAGTCGCGCCAATTTGAAGAACAACTCATGCTCGCCAAAATGCCGTACAAAGTGTATGGCGGTTTGCGCTTTTTTGACCGCGCTGAAATTAAAAATGCGCTCGCGTATTTACGTTTGATTGCTAATCGAAATGATGATGCTTCGCTGGATAGAATTATCAACACGCCCACGCGCGGCATTGGTTTAAAAACGCTCGATGCCATTCGAGAAGTCGCGCATTCACGGCAATTTTCACTTTGGGATGCCGCGCATTTTCTGATTGATGAAAAAATCTTGCCGAATCGCGCTGCTACAGCATTATTTGCTTTTTTAGAGCTAATCGAAAAATTAGAACGTGACACAGCAGCATTTGAACTGAGTGAAAAAGTACAATTTGTCATCGAACACAGCGGTTTAATGACGTTTTATTCGCAAGACAAAGTCGAAAAAAGTGCCGATAAAATTGAAAACTTAAAAGAGCTTATCAACGCGGCAGCCGCATTTAGTTTTGAAAATGTCGAAGAAGAAGGTTTATCGGAATTGGCGGCATTTTTAAGTCACGCCGCATTGGAATCGGGTGAATCGCAAGCCGATGAATTTGATGATTGCGTGCAACTGATGACCTTGCATACAGCGAAAGGTTTGGAATTTCCACTCGTGTTTTTAGTGGGTGTGGAAGAGGGCATTTTCCCATCGCAACAATCGATTTACGATAAAGCAAAACTCGAAGAAGAACGCCGTCTTTGCTACGTTGGTATCACACGAGCCATGCAAAAACTGCATATTACTTACGCCGATAATCGTCTTTTATATGGCAAAAGTACCGCTGCCAGTAAATCGCGTTTTTTGAAAGAATTACCGCAAGAATTACTCGAAGAAGTGCGCCCAAAACGCGAAGTATCGCGTCCAGTCACAACAAAAACACCGAATTTTTTAGCGTTTAAAGTTGAATCGGACAGCCGTTATAAAATGGGGCAGCGTGTGCATCATGAAACGTTTGGCAGCGGCGTGATTCAAACGATTGAAGGCGAGGGCGCAAAAGAGCGGATATTGATTAAATTTAATCGTGAATCACGCTGGTTAATGACGGCTTATACCGAATTGACGGTTGTAAATTAAACAAAAAGCGGTTTTCATTTCAGCGATTTGAATTCATCATGCAATGCCATTTGTCGTTTTTTGCGGTTATAGCCGATTGAAAAATCATGCGTTGCATCACGAATTTTTCGAAGTAGCAACATCATCGCTCTGTTTTTGGGAAAAAGTAACGGTTCGCAAACTTGTGGCAAATAAATTTCTTCTTGTTTTTTAGCCAGTCCAATCAGCGGCAAAGTGAGATTTAGCGACGCTAATGCCTCACTTGCCGCGCTGATTTGCCCCGCGCCACCATCAATTACAATCAAATCAGGCAAGGCTTTTTCTTCTTTGAGCAAACGCGCATAACGGCGCGTCACGACTTCTTTCATACTGGCAAAATCGTCTGCGTGCGACACTGTTTTCAGTTCAAAATGCCGAAAACCTTTTTTATTCGCTTTCATGTCTACAAATTGCGTCATGCCAGACACGATGTGCTGATTGCCTAAATTTGAAATATCAAAACATTCAATCACGCGCGGCAAATTAGGCAAATTCAACGCAGTTTGCAAATCGAGCAACGCGCTATGTTCATCTAAATTGGCTTCGATATTTTTTTCCGCAAGCTGCATCAACGAAAACTTATTGCCGCGTTGTGGCAAAGTCAGCGAAACATTCGCGCCTCGTAAATCGGTAAAAAACGCTTCGAGCGTTTCCTTTTCGCTTTCATCTTCCCAAATTGCGTTGTTTAAAATGATTTCGTGCGGCAAAGGATTTTGCCTGTAAAACGCTTTTAAAAATTCCAATTCGGCGTGGTCTTGCAGGTCAATTTTAAAATCTTGTTTGCCTGATAAAACGCCTTTTTTGACACAAAATTGCACCACACGCATTTGTTCGCCAACTCGGCGAAAGGCAATCACATCTTGATTTTTGGTGTTTTGGGTATCGACAATTTGTTTGTGTGCGAGTTGTTCAAGGCGCGTGATTTGATTACGAATTTCTAAGGCTTGCTCAAATTTTTGTTCAGTGGCGGCGTGCTGCATTTGCGTTTTGAGTAGCAAAAGCGTGTCTTTTAAATCACCTGAAAGCAGTGATTTTGCACCTTCAACTTGGAGTATGTAATCGGCTTGCGAGATATTTTGAATACACGGCGCAGAGCATTTTTGAATATAAAAATTCAAACAGGCTTTTTTAGGTAGCGTTCGACAATCGCGCAATTTAAAAATTTTCAGCACCATTTTTTGTAATTCGCGGCGCAAATTTCCATCGGTAAATGCACCAAAAACATCCATTTTTACACTCGGTTTTCGGGTTGAAAAAAGTCGCGGAAAAGCGTCTTTACTGAGCGCAATGTAGGCGAAGGTTTTCGCGTCTTTGAGAACAATGTTGTATTTGGGTTGGTGTTGTTTAATGAGGCGATTTTCAAGCAGCAATGCCTCAATTTCATTATCAACAATAATCCAATCAATTTGCCGAATTTGCGCGACAAGGCGACGTGTTTTAATCAGCAATAAATGTTGGCTGGAAAAATAACTTTTTATGCGAGCGCGAAGATTTTTCGCTTTGCCACAATATAAAACCTCGCCAACATCGTTTTTATACAGATAAACGCCTGTGTTTGTGGGAACGTTTGCGCTATTGAAATCGCTGATTTTTTTGATTTTCAGCATGAACGGATGTTATTTCTTCTCTGTCGATAACGCTGCTTTCAAACCGCCCACAATCGCTTCGTCTGTATTGCCGCGAGCATAATCAATCACCACAGGCACAAACTTTTGCATTGTTTCAGGTTTCATGCCGAGTTGTTGAAAAATAGAAACCGCTGTCAATGCCGTGCCGATGGATGAATCACCTGCCAAACCACCTAATTTTCCTGCCAAACCGCCTAAACCTGATTGCGGTTTCAAAGCAGGAACGGCTGAAAGTAATTGCTGTACGTCGGGAACTTGCGTGGCTAATCTTTCAAACGCTTGTGGATTCATGCGTGTTTTGGCAATTTGCAACAGTGCGCCCGCGCCGCCCATTGCTTGCTGCGGCGTAACGCCTAAACGTTGCACGAGTAAATGGGTTAATTCGCCCGATTTGAGTTGTTTGCCACTTTCGAGTAATTGTTGCGCGTCGTTAATCGCATTCGCACTATTTTCTAAGGTTGCAGAACTCTCTTTGCTGACTGATTTTAAAATATCGCCTAACTTTTCAGCATGAACAGGCATCGCGACTAAAGCAAAAACCGCAGCCGTCATTTTTAATAATTTCATAACGAGTAACCTTGTGATTTTGGAGAAAAATGTAGGTTTCTATTCTAACCGACAAACTTGCTAGTTGAATCCGTGTTTATTACACTTTCGAGCATCTTTTCGCTGTAACAACTTGCCTTTTATGACTTCTCAATCTGAGCGCATTACCGTTTCTTTAAAAACACTGGTCGATTTAGCTGCCCCAGCAACGGGTTTAACGTTTCATCATCGTGCGATTCGCGCCAAACAAAGTGGCGGATTTGTGTCGCGTTTCAAAGGGCGCGGAATGGAATTTGATGAAACACGCTTATATCAAGCTGGCGATGATATTCGCAGCATTGATTGGCGTGTCACGGCGCGAACAGGTAAAACGCATACCAAAATTTTTCGTGAAGAACGCGAGCGTCCTGTTTTTATTTCGGTGGATTGCAGAGCCGCAATGCACTTTGCCACACGAGGCGTTTTTAAATCGGTATTAGCGTCAAAACTTGCGGCGTTAGTGGCGTGGACAGCATTTCATCATGGCGATCGAATTGGCGGGCAATTGTTTTTTGATTCGCATTGCCAAGAGTTAAAACCACAAAATGGGCGTGGTGCGGTGTTACATTTTTTGAATGCGCTTGTGAAAGCCAATTCCGCTGAATTGGCTAATGAGAGCAACGAAGAAATGGATTTAGACGCGATTTTTAGTCGCTTGTTACATCACGCAAGAGCAGGGAGTTTGGTTTATGTGATTAGCGATTTTCGAGGACTAACGGCGAATGCTCAACATAAATTGACTATGCTAGCGCGGCATTGTGAGGTGGTTTTATTGTTTATTTACGACGAACTTGAACAACAGTTACCAACCGCTGGGCAATATCGTTTTACCGATGGTGCAAACGAGACGATTATCAATGTGACTGCAAATGCACGTTTGCAATATCAACAGCAATTTTTAGCAAAACAGGAGTTTCTGCAAGCGTTCGCCAAACAACACCGCATGATTTTTCAAGCGATTCCTACACGCACAGTCAATATGCAACATTTACTCGAAATTTTCAGTGATGCTGGCAAAACTAAACGTTGATAGCATTTGAGTAATTGTCAAAAGCCATCAAGCAATACCGCTTACAATACGTTATCTTCAACATTCACTTTACCTGCTTATGACTCAAACAACACAAACACCTAAACTTACCGATTTTTCAACATTCAATTTGCATTCTGCGCTTGAAAATGCGTTAAGCAAAAATGGTTTTGAAACGCCTACACCTGTTCAACAACGCACGATTCCACCGAGTTTAGAAAAACAAAATTTACTCGTGAGCGCGAAAACAGGTAGCGGCAAAACCTTAGCGTTTTTATTACCAACGCTGCACAACTTGCTTATCAATCCGAATTATTATGCAGGGACGCGAGCATTGGTTTTAGTACCAACACGCGAACTCGCACAGCAAATTTTTTTGCAATGCCAAAAATTACTTGAAGGTACGTCGCTCAAAGCTGGTTTAATTACGGGTGGCGAAGATTTCAAAAAACAAGAAAACTTATTGCGAAAAAGCACGGCGATTGTGATTGCAACACCTGGTCGGGTTTTGGAATTGCTCACGCTTGATAATCAACCGTTTGAAAATTTAGAAACGCTGATTCTCGACGAAGCAGACCGAATGCTCGATATGGGATTTAGCGACGATGTGTTAACGATTGCCAAACATTGCAACGAAAATCGTCAAACCTTGTTATTTTCAGCGACGCTCACGCACGCTGGCGTGTTGAAAATGGCGGACAAAGTTCTTAAAAAATATGAACTAATTGCCTTAAATACGTTGCGTGATGAATTGCCGCATATTGAACAACAAATCGTTCTCGCCGACGATAACTCGCATAAACAAAAAATCCTCGCGTGGTTGTTGCAACATGAAACGTTTGAAAAAGCGTTGGTTTTTTCGAACAGTCGCGCCCAAGCCGATGCACTTTGTGACCCAATTCGTGCTACGGGTGTTCGGGCGATTGTGTTACATGGCGACATGGATCAAAAAGAACGTCAGCGTGTGATGAAACTGTATCGTGACGGTGTGGTAAATGTGTTGATTGCTACCGATTTAGCGGCGCGTGGGCTGGATATTAAAGGCATTCAACTGGTGATTAACTTTGAAGTACCACGCAACGGCATTAACTATATTCATCGAATCGGACGCACGGGACGCAGTGACGAAACAGGTTTGACGATAACGCTGGTCAAACATACTGAATGGAATTTGATGGCGGGTATCGAACGCTTTTTGCGACAAAGTTTTATTCGTCGCAACATCAAAGAATTAGCGGGGAAATTCCAAGGTCCTAAAAAATTAAAAGCCTCAGGAAAAACAGTCGGTGGCAAAAAGAAAGCCGAAACCAAAAAAGAAAAACCTGAAAAAGTAAAAGTTCGTCATCGTGACAAAAAAAATATCGGTAAGCGTCGTGCGCCGAGTGCTAAAACAACAGCTGCTGATTAAGTTAATGCTTTCAACGCATTGATTCGCAAACGGCGAATTTCTTCACCCACTTGTTTGCCTTTTAAACCGCGATTTAACGCCGCTGAGGTATCTGTTTCAGCGGCACAGTCACGAGCTTTTCTAAAAAAATCCCCCGCGTCATAAGCGTTATTTTCCAATCCTAATCGTCCACGCGAATCTGCTTCGCACGCTAAAATAAAATCTTCCACATGATTGTCTTGTTTGAATGCGCCGAGCGTTTGCAGCAAATCCACGAGGGTACTTGCACGCAATTCGCGGACTTTGTGGCAATGCGTGTGATATTGCGTAACGTGCAAAGCCAAGGCTTTAAAACTATTTGGCACACGCAAGCGATGACACATTTGTTCAACAAGGGGAACGCCGTTTTGTTCATGTCCGTAATGGTGCGGCAAATTATCTTTGGGCGAAATGGCTTTGCCAACATCATGCACCAGCGCAGCAAAACGCACTTCTGGTCGTGGCGAAAGTAACGCAGCTTGCTCGAGTGTCATCAAACTGTGTACGCCGCAATCAATTTCTGGATGGTATTTTTCAGGTTGTGGCACACCAAAAAGCGCGTCAAGTTCAGGGAAAATTCTCGCCAACGCGCCACAACTTTTCAGCGTATAAAAAAAAGCGGAGGGTTGCGTTTCACCTAATGCTTTAACCAATTCTGCCCAAATGCGTTCAGGCACAAGCGCATCGACTTCGCCTGCTTCCACCATGTCGCGCATTAACGCTAGCGTTTCAGGTGCAATCGTAAAACCCAGTGGTGCGTAACGTGCCGCAAAGCGTGCAAGTCGCAAAATTCGCACAGGATCTTCGGCAAAGGCAGGTGAAACATGGCGAAACACGCGCTTTTCTAAATCTTGTTGTCCGCCGTAAAAATCGAGTAATTCACCTGTTTCGCTCATTGCAATCGCGTTAATTGTTAAATCACGGCGCAACAAATCTTGTTCCAAAGTCACTTCAGGCGACGCATCGACGCTAAAACCTTTGTAGCCTTTTGCGGTTTTGCGTTCTGTTCTTGCTAGCGCGTATTCCTCGCCCGTTTTTGGATGCAAAAAAACAGGAAAATCTTTACCCACAGCACGAAAACCTTGCGCTAACATCGATTGCTCTGTTTCACCTAAAACTACCCAATCATGTTCAGTAACAGGTCGATTTAATAATTTATCGCGGACTGCGCCGCCAACGAGGTAGGTTTTCATAAATTGTCGTGGGTAAAAGTTCAAAAAATCTTGCGGCATTTTACACTCGATTTAATTTACGGTTTAATCACGCCAACAAAATTTAAGGAATTCGTTTTTTTGCCGTTATATACGCGACTAAAACTAGGAGTCTCTCATGAATCACTACACAAAATTTGCTTTACTCGGTGCGTTACTTACTGCCTTACCCGCTTGCAGCCATTACGATACATACGAGGCTGAATACACGGTTCCACCTTATAAAAAAGTCACCGCTGTGGGTTATGGCACAGCAGAAAAAACTGATCGTTTTTCACGTTCACAAATTAAATTGATGGCAATTCGCTCATCAAAACTCGATGCGTATCGCAGTTTATCTGAGCAAGTTTATGGCGTGCGTTTGCGCGGCATGACAACCGTTGAAAACATGGTTATCAATCACGACAGCTACAAAGCCTTTGTCGATGCGTATTTGCGTGGCGCAAAAGTGTTGCGTTCTGTCGCTATTAACAAAGATATGTACGCAGGTGACGATACGTTTGAAACGGTGGTTGAACTTGAACTTACCTCACGTTTTTATGATTGCATGAACGGCACGCCTGAAAAAGTGAATCAATGTTTGCAACAACCGATGCCGCCATCACCTGAATCTGAATTGATTACGCCATTTTCAAATGCTTCGCAAATTCAAGAGCCTGTTCAAGTAGCAAGCGCATTGCCATTATCAACTCCAGCTCAATGTAACAGCATGGATTGCTATCAATATCCTGTGACATCAGGATTTAGTCGTCCGATTATTAAGGAATAAAATGATGAATCGCTTGTTTAGGCTTGTTGCCATTAGCACATTAACAGGTATGAGTGCTTGCGCCACGACAGTTTCACAAGAAAAAACTGCCGTGCAACAGCAAAATATCGTGACGGTTGAAGGGCAAGCGGCGGTGCAAAATGGCGCGGTACTACTTGCCAAAAAACAAGCCTTACAAGATGCGATTCGCGTTGCCTCGCAACAATCCTCGGTTGCAGTGCATAGTCAATCATCGATGGATAATAACAACCGTTTGCTAGATTCGATTTCTATGCGTTCGGCGGCGGCAGTGAGTAACACCAAAGTTTTGCGTGAATGGGAAGCGGGCGGTATTTATCACGTCAAAGCGATGGTCGAGTTATCACCAACGGGGATGTGTTCACCTACTTATCGCAAACGCATTATTGCCACCGCGTTTCCGCGTGTTGTGCAAGAGCAAATTAGTGATTATGAAACCAACGATTTAGACAATGGTATTCCGCGCGAAATTAACAATTTGCTCATGGAATCGAGTCAATTTATTGGTATCAATGCAACGGATATTGCACTTTATCCTCGTCCAGATTTAGCCCCCAATTTCCAAGACCGTGATGCGTACCAGTCTTCAAAAGTAATTCAAGTTGCGAGCAAATCGGGCGCACAGTTTGTGTTATCGGGTGTGATTCGCGATTTAGAAATTGCCAGTAATGAATATATGCGTGGGTCAGGTATTAACGCGCTAGTAAATAGTTGGGCGCGGCAAATTTCAGGCAAACGCAATATCGGCATTGACGTTTATGTGCATGACGGTATGAGCGGTGCGCTACTTTTGCAACGTCGTTATGTCGATAAAGTTGAAGGCGATGTGATGATTCCTGCGAGTTATACCGTGGGTAGCGACGGTTTTAGAACCACTGAAACAGGAAAAAAAATTACTGAAATTATTGCCAAAGCAAGCACTGATATTGAGCAAACATTGAATTGCTATCCGTTTGCAACGCGCATTGCAGATATTAAAGGTAATCAAGTTTTTATTGATGCAGGCGCACAAGAAAAACTCAATGTCGGTGATCAACTTATTGTTTATGGTACAGCGAGTCGTGATTTACATTTAGATGGCGGCAGCAGTTTTGTTGCCAATGATAAACAGCCTGTAAGCGTTTTAACGATTCAAAGCGTTACACCACGTTATGCAATTGGTACGATTGAAGGTTCGGCAAGTAAATTGGGAATTAAAGTCGGCGATTGGGTGCGGTCGCAGTAGATTAGTTAAAGAAAATTCCCCAGCCTTTCAGGTTGCCCCCTTCAAAAAGGGGGGCGAAAGATAAAAAGCAATTTAATGGTTTTCCCCCTTGAAAAGGGGGATTTGTTTTACCGACGCATACCGCGCATTTGCATTTGGCTTTTTACACCACGCACCATGCTCGCCATATTTCCACCTGCTTTCATTTTCTTCATCATTTTTTCCATCATCATGAATTGTTTAAGCATTCGATTTACGTCGCTCAGTTCTTGACCGCAACCATCTGCAATACGTTTTTTGCGCGTACCTTTGATTAAATCAGGATATTTACGCTCTTTCATTGTCATCGAATTGATAATGCCAATTTGGCGAGCAAGCAATTTATCATTTAATTGTTCTTTTGCTTCAGATGGGACGGCACTCATTCCTGGTAATTTTTCCATCATCGAACCAATGCCGCCCATACGTTGCATTTCAACGAGTTGTTCACGGAAATCTTCCAAATTAAAGCCTTTGCCTTTTTTGATTTTTTCAGCAAGTTTTTGTGCTTTATCTTTATCGATTTTTTGTTCGATTTGCTCAATCAAACCGAGCATATCACCCATGTCTAAAATACGCGAAGCCATACGATCAGGGTGGAACGGTTCTAATGCGCTGGTTTTTTCTCCCATCCCAATAAATTTAATTGGCTTGCCTGTAATGTGACGAATCGAAAGTGCTGCACCGCCTCGCGCATCACCGTCTGCTTTCGTTAAAATCACACCCGTTAAAGGTAATGCGTCATTAAAGGCTTTTGCTGTGTTTGCCGCATCTTGCCCTGTCATGCTATCAACAACAAATAGCGTTTCAATCGGTTTTATCGCCGCGTGCAAGGCTTTAATTTCGCCCATCATTTCATCGTCGATATGTAAACGTCCTGCCGTATCAACAATAATGACATCTAAGAATTTACGTTTTGCAGCTTCAATCGCATTGGTTGCAATATCAATTGGTTTTTGACTAATGTCGCTTTCAAAAAAGACTAAATCGACTTCACCCGCAAGCATTTCAAGTTGTTTAATCGCCGCTGGACGATACACGTCAGCACTGACCACACCGACTTTTTTCTTGTTATTTTCTTGTAACCAGCGACCTAATTTTGCAACCGTTGTTGTTTTACCAGCACCTTGTAACCCCGCCATTAAAATAACGGCAGGCGGTTGAGCATTCAAATTCAAGGTTTCATTTTTTTCGCCCATTGTGTTGATCAATTCGGCGTGAACCAATTTAATCATCGCTTGACCAGGTGACAAACTCGCTTGAACTTCTTTGCCTAACGCGCCAGCTTGTAAATTTTCTAAAAATTCAGTGACCACAGGCAACGCGACATCGGCTTCAAGCAATGCCATTCGCACTTCGCGCAAGGTGTCTTTGATATTACTTTCGGTAAAACGGGCTTCACCTTTGAGTTTTTTAAGTGTGCCGCTAAGGCGTTGGGTTAAATTATCAAACATTTGGGTACTCGAAAAAGGAATAACGCAAGTAATAAAAAAGAGCTGGCAAACGCTGCCAACTCAAGGTTCAGTGGTATAGTAACACAATGGTAAATAAGGCAAAAGCACACTGCTAAAGCGGTTTTGCACTGTCGTTAAATTGAGATTTAATTATGATAAAACTTATCGCGCTGGGTTCAATTATCGCTTACAGCGTTAATGCAATTTGTTTGTTTAAGCAATTAAAATCACCTAAAAATGTGCCTTTCTCACTCGTTTTTGGATGGCTGGGTGCGGCATTACACACCTTATATATAGGGCTACTTTGCGCTCAAAATGGTGGGTTTAGTTTTAGCTTTTCAAGTGTTGCCTCTTTGAATGTGCTTGGCGTAGTGCTGGTTTTATTGTTGACCGCGTTAAGCAAACCTGTTGGAAAGTTAGGGATTGTCTTATTTCCACTCGCGGCATTGTTACTGGCATTTGATGTGAGTTTTCACATGACACCGCGCTTATTATCGGTGCATACAGGGGGCATGGCGGTGCATATTGTGACCTCGGTTTTGGCTTTTAGTTTGCTTAGTGTGGCGGCAATGCAAGCCCTGCTGTTGGTTTTGCAGCACAATCAGTTGAAAAAACACCCTCCTTCACGTTTCATTTTGCTGTTGCCGTCGTTGCAAACGATGGAAACCTTGCTTTTTCAAATGATTTTTGCAGGCGTTTTAGTGTTGAGTTTATCGCTCGGCACAGGTTTTTTATTTTTACATGATTTGTTTGCCCAGCATTTAGCGCATAAAACCGTCTTGTCATTACTCGCTTGGGGTATTTTCCTTGCCATTTTAATTGGGCGTAAGCGTTATGGTTGGCGTGGGCGCGTGGCGGTGAATTGGATTTTGGCAGGGTTTATGCTGTTGTTGCTTAGTTACTTTGGCAGTAAATTTGTGTTGGAACTCGTCTTACGTTACTAGATAATGTTGCGTAAAAGCAAAAACGTCAGGTTTAACTAGGTTATGGGTAGATTTTGTTAAACAAACAATGCCTCATTTAAGGCTAGCTTAATGACAATTTATTCATATAAAACTGAAAGGTAGTCCTCATTTTTAATGTGTTACTACAGATTTTCAGTTTTTTACTACAAAGGGGTTTGACAAACGCGAGTTGGATGTTTAGCATTGCACGCTAACAAGTCACGACCTTGTCAAATTTTGTAGTAGGCTTTAATTTCTCAATTACCTTTAGTTAGGTACCTTTTTAGGATTTTTAAACATGGCAAATATAACTTATTCAGCACTAAGACTAGAAGAGACCGATGAAGGTTCTTTTTACGTTGCGGATTTATTGCTTGATGGTGATGAATTTTATGATAGTGACACGATTGAATTAGAAGACGGCACCACCGCCGAATTGGTTGTTGATGAAAACGATTGGAGCAAAGCGACGCTTCGATTTGATGCAGCAAATGTTGCAGGCAATATTAAAGTTTCTTTACCTGATTACGCATTTAACTCAGGTGAAATTCCTCAAGGTGCAGCTGTAACACTATCAGTTGATGGTGGCGTTGTAGAACCTGTTGCTGAAGTCACCATTGATACCGTTGCCTCTGACGACGTGATTGATGACCAAGAAAGAGCTGATGGCGTAACCATTACAGGCACTGCTGCAGCGAATGCTGAAGTCACATTGACATTTAAAGTCGTTGCTGCATCTGATGTTGATTTGACAGCCTTAGAAGAATCCTTAACAACAGCTCAAGATGCCTTAACTGCTGCTCAAGATGCTTTAACTCAAGCACAAGCCGATGCAGATCAAGCCTTAGCTGATGCGAATGATGAAACACTCAACGGTGTGGGCGATGCACAAGCTGCCCTGACTACGGCACAAGACGATTTAGCCGCATCACCTAAAGATGCAGCTTTACAAACGGCTGTTGATGACGCTCAGGCGGCTTTAGATCAAGCGAATCAGGATGCAGCCGACGCTGTTGCACAAGTTGAGGCGAGTAATACCGACTCAATTGCTGCAGCACAAGCTGACGTTGACGCAGCGCAAGCAGAAGTTGATACAGCGCAAACTGCAGTAGACGAAGCAGGCAATACGAGCGTGACTTATGACGAAATTTCAACAGCAAACGTTACCGCTGATGAAAATGGCGTTTGGTCTTATGCACTCACTGATGCTGAGTACGCTCACACAGGTGAAGTGATTATTTCTGCTGTGGCAACCGATGCTGATGGCAAGGAAACCACTGCTGAAACAACGATTACTATTGCAAAAGACGAAACGGCTCCTGTTGTTGAAGTCACAAATTTTGATGCCGCCGCAGGCGTTATCACAGGTTCAATCGACGATGCAGCAGCAACTATCGTTTTAACCGTTGGTGGCAATGAAAGAGAAGTTAGCGTTGATGGCGATACTTGGACTTACACCTTAACAGAGGAAGATTACCAAGCAGCGAGCTTTGTTGATGGTGAAGCGGATGGCACATTAGGTGTAAGCGTTTTAGCAACTGATAAAGCAGGCAACGAAGGCACTGCTGAAGATACATTGACTGTTCCTGATAAAGTTGCCCCTGTTGCGCCTGAATTTACTTCTGATCCAGAAAATCCAATCATTGCAAAAACAACGATTCTTTATGGTACAGCAGAGCCAAATTCAACCGTTGTCTTAACGTTTGGTGAAGGTGGTATTCAACGTACTGTTTATGCTGATGAAACAGGACAATGGGAACGCAAAGTATCTAAATTAGACTTGCTCTATTTAGAAGACGATGACACCCAAGTTGTTACAGCCGTGTCAATTGACGCAGCGGGTAACAAAAGTGGCGTATCTACTTTTAACCCAGTTCCAGACGTAATTGCTTTAGCACCAACTGTTAAATTAGCCGTTGATTCGGGTGATGAAACTGATGCTGTCACAAACAACGCAACGCTTGTTGTAACCGACACAGAAGTGGGTGCAACGGTTGAGTTCAGTGTTGCTGATGCAGCGGGCGCACCGACAACATGGTCAACAACACAACCTACCGCTGTTCAAGGTGAAAACACTATTTTGGTTCGTCAAATTGATGCACGCAGTAACATTTCTGATGCGACTGAAATTAGCTTCACGTTTGATAATCAAGTTGAAAAATTAGCACTTAACGTTGCAGGCAACGCAGCGGAAGGTACTACTTTAAACATCGCTGTTGCTCAAAATGTACTTGGCTTTAACGTTGAACCTGAAACAGGTGCAACTGTTGAATACAGCGTGAACGGTACGGATTGGACACAAACTGAACCTACTCATGTTCTTGGTTTGAATGAAGGGTTTGTTCGTCAAATCGACGTTGCAGGTAACGTATCAGAATCTGCAAAATATAGCTTTACAGCGGTATCTGGACCAACACCTGTAGCTGTGGCTGCGGCAGGTACAAAGGATGCTGCAACAGGTGATTTCGCATTCAACGTTTCTGAAGGTGATTTCACTTATAACATTGCAGGCTTCAATGCAGGCGATGCGATTGATTTCCCTGCAACCAACAATCCGACTGTTAGCAATCTAAGTGACAGCGATGGCATTGTTGATTTAGTGTTTGCAAACAGCGGTACTGTTGCAACGTTACATTTGACAGGCTTAACGGCAGCACAAGACAAAGCGATTTGGTCTGTAGCTTCGTTTAATACGGTGTTTGGTGCTAACAGCTTAACCAATACAGGAACAGGCGCAGTCACTCCTGGTACAACAACGCCAACTGATACAACGCCACCAACTGATACAACAGCACCAACACCTGTTGCAGTAAGTGCAGCGGGTACAAGCGATGTTTCAACAGGCAAAGTTCAACTTAACTTTGCAGCAGGTAACTATGCTCAAACTGTAACAGGTTTTGGCGCAGGTGACGTGTTGAACTTCCCTAATGATGTGCCTGCAACGGTAACTAACCTTGCTGTTGATGGTAGCGTTTATGTTGAATGGGCAACAAATGGTACGGTTGTTGGGGTGACTTTAACAGGTTTAACCAATGCACAAGACAACGCTATTTTCGATGTTAATTCGTTCAACAGCGTGTTTGGCGCAGGTTCAATTATTTAAGATTGCGTAAAAGCACATCCCCCTGCCGCTTTCGCGGCTCCCCCTTCAAAGGGGGGAAAAAGATTAAAAAGCATAATAGCGTGCTTTTTACTGGTTTGCCCCCTTTGAAGGGGGAGCCGCGAAGCGCGGGGGGATGTGCTTTAAAATTGCAATTGAACAAACTTTTTAATTTTTTACAATGTGAAACCAAGTGATTCACTCACTTACACTTTTTTTAACTCGGAGTTTTTACCATGGCAAAATTATTTTTAGAGTCAACCGACACTAGCTACAAAGTTAGTAACAGCAACACCACCGTTTACGGTGCAACTGGTGATCAAGCGGTTGTTATCGACGGCGCATTAACAGGCGTTACTGTTAACTCAAACGTTGAACGTGTGCAATTCACAGGTTCTACAACTGACTACACATACAAAGTTGTTGGTACAAATTTAGAAGTTTATACCGCAGCGGGCGCATTAGTGACGACTGTTGGCGTACAAACTGACACAACAGGTACACAATTAACATTTGCTAACGGTACTGTTGATGCAAAAATCACAGGCTTGAACGCAGCAACTGTTGGCGGTCAAACTGTTAGCGCAACAGCGGCAACTGCTGTAGTGATTCCTACAACTGCTATCGATACAACAATCGCTTCTGCTCCTGCTCCTGTATTCTCAGTTAGCGCACCTGTTACTTCAGTAACAGAAGCAGCTGGCGCAGTGGCTTCTTACACGATTTCGTTGAATGCAGCGCAACCTGCGTCTTCTTCAGTTTCTTTTGCTTTAGGCAACATTGGCACAGCAACAACTGCTGACTACGGCACAGCAGCATTAACAGCGGTAACTGGCGGCGCAACGTTAGCGGGTAGTGTTATCACTTTCCCAGCTGGTATCACCACTGCAACTATCACTGTTCCTGTAACTGTTGATGCGTTAACAGAAACTGGCGAAGGCGTTAGCTTAACATTGTCTGCTCCAAGCACTGGCGCATCTGTTAGCACTACTGCTGGTACAGCATCTGTTTCTATCATTGACCCACCAACACCTGTGTTCTCTTTGGCAGCTTCTGCAACAGCAGTTGGCGAAGGTACACCAGCCGTTGGTACAACAGCAGCAGTAGCGGCTGGAACCATTACATTGACTGTTACTCGTACAGGTAACACAGCAGGTACTGACAGCGTTGTGGTTCAAGCAACTGGCGGCACAGGCACAAACGGTGCAATTTCAGCTTCTGACTTCGTTGCATTAAGCCAAACAGTGACTTTTGCACCAACTGAAACAAGCAAAACCGTTACTTTTACAACGATTGCAGATTCAACTCGTGAAGGCGATGAAACATTGACTGTTTCTTTAGGTACACCATCAACAGGCGCAAGCATCAGCACAGCAGCAGGTGCAAGTTCAGTTGTGTTAACCATCACTAACGATGATCCAAACTTATTGCCTGTTATCACTACACCAACGACAACGCCTTCAGCGTTTATTTCTGATTCAACAGCAGTGACTGGTATTTCATTTACCGATGGTGATGACAACACTGGTTTCTCTGTAACAGTTCAAGCAGCGGGTTCTTCACAAGTTTCATTTAGCAACTTCGGTACTAATTCATCAATCACTGCTAAAAATGCAGCAAATACACCGATGTATGCTAATGAAACGTCAAACACTATCACATTGTCAGGTACAAAAGCTGACTTAAACACAACACTTGCTAGTTTGAAATACACCACGAACTCAACAGTTCCAACATCAGAACAAGTTGTTATCACCATTACTGATTCAGCAGGTGGCGTAGCAACTAAAACATTACCAATCAACATTGGTACATCTGGTGCGTTGACAACTACTGATGGTGATTCATTAACAGGTAGTGCTGGTGATGATATTTTCAGTGGCACACTTGCTAAATTCCAAGCTGGTGACAAACTCATTGGTAGCACAGGTACTGATAAATTAACATTGACATCTGTAGATGGTGCATTACCTACATTGACAACAGCAGCAACAGGTATTGAAGTTCTTGATTTGACGGCAGATATTAGTGATTCTGTTAGAACTGTATCGTTCAGTGCTGTAAACTTTGGTACTTCATTGACAACTGTTAATTTCACAACTAACACTGCGGCTGGTACTGCAACAGTTCCTGTTGCAGACGTAGACACGTTAACTGCTACGACTGCTAATGCTGGTACAACATTTAACATCCAAAACAGTGCAGGTGTATTAAATATTTCTGCAATTAACGGAACAGCAACGACTGCTGACGCATTCACTGTGAATTTGGCTGGTGGTGTAACATTGGCTGGAATTGCACAAAGCGGTAATGCGAGTGTTATTGACGTATTGAACATCAATTCAAATGGTTCTTCTGCTAACACTATCACTTCAGCAGGCATCGTACTAACTGCTGCTACTAACCCAACAATCAATGTTGCTGGAACACAAGCTATTACTTTGGGTACTTTGCCCGACTTGGGTACAGGCGCATTTAATGGCGCAAATGCTTCTGGCAAAATTAGTGTGACAGCTAATGCTGCTGACAGTGCAGCTATCACAGGTGGTTCTGCTGGTGACGCACTGACTGGTAATGCTGGTTTAGATACCATTTCAGGTGGTGCAGGCAATGATACTATCGATGGCGGTGCAGGTGTTGATAGCATCACAGGTGGTACAGGTGTTGATAGCTTGACTGGTGGTGCAGGTAACGATGTATTCGTTTTCGCTGTGGGCGATAGCGGTAACACATCAACAACTCGTGACACACTTGCTGATTTAGCTGAAGGCGATATTATCAAATTTGGCACGGCTTTAACTGGCTTGACAAACGGTGCAACGCTCGGTTCTACAGGCACAGTTCGTATTGATGCAACTAACAAACTTTTGGTTGTTGGTACCGATGAAATCAATATCCCAACTTCTGTAGCAAACGCTGCATTTACTTATAGCTACGGTGCAGATAGCGTTGTTGGTACAGCTGACGACTATATCACTGTTGGTGCAGCACCTTTCACAGCAACTAACAATGCGTTAGGTACTTTGACTTTAACAGGTAAAGCGGTTGCAACAAGTACTGTTGTGCTTTCTGATTCAGCTCCTACTGTTGGCGGAAATCCTGTTGGCAACAATGCTGTTCGTACTGTTGACGCGTCTACTGTTACTAATGCTGGTATCAGTGTCACTGGCTCAACTGGTGCAGACAAAATTACTTTTGCATCAGGAAATGCTGTCGTTGATACTTTCGTAGCTCATGTTGGCAATTTGGCTGCTTTGTCTGTGACTTCAGGAACTGTTGCAATTGGTTCTGCAATTTCAACTGGTGCAGTTCTTAGCACTTCAAATGCAGACGTGATTACTAACTTTGGTACTGGTGACACAATTCAAGTCTACACAGGTACATCTGGAACTACTACACAAACGTACAGCACTACTTTGCTTACTAATGGTGGTACACCTGTTGATTTAACAGGTAGTTTTGCTCTCGTTAAAGGTACTTACAGTGCGACTGCAAATACTTTCACTGAAAGCACAACAGGTACTTCTTCTGCATTGCTTATTGACACCGACGGTACTACTGGTGCTGGTGCGTTGAAAGTTATCATTTTAAGCGGTTATGTTGATGCAGGAACAACTGATACCGTTTCAGCAGCTGGTTTGTTCACTGTTGTTGCTTAATCTGTAATCCAACAAAAGTGAGCAATTATTTTGCTCGCTTTTGCTTGAACAGCTAACCAAAACCCTCATCGTGCGAAAGTGCGGTGGGGGTTTGTGAGTAAGATTAAAAGGAACAACTTATGTCAGTAATGATTGCTGAACTCTATGATGCGTTGAAAGACGCAGGTGCCTCGGAAGAAAAATCACGAGCGGCTGCAAAAACAATGGCGGATTATGAAAATCGTTTTAATAAAATTGATGCAGAATTACAGCTGATGAAATGGATGTTAGGCGGTTGTTTAGCTTTATCGGGAACTGTCGTTGGATTGTTGCTTAATATCGTATTCAAAGGTGTAAAGACATTAACGTGAGGTGGATTGTTGTTTGACCCGCTTTGCTTAAAAAGCTAAACAAAACCCTCATCGTGCGAAAGTGCGGTGGGGGTTTGTGAGGTAAAAGAAACCGCTCTTTGGTGTTGAACTGGGGAGCGGTTTTTTTGAATGAAAACGAAAACAGGACTGGAAATGCAATTGTTTAACAAAGAACAGAGTGAAGGTTTTGCAAAAATTGCCGATAATCTTGCAACGGCTACGATAGTTGCAACGGTTGTAGGTGGTTTCATAGATAACAAGATTGATATGTCGAAAGGTTTTATTTTACTTGGCATAGCAATTTTGTTTTTAGGTATTTCGTATAATTTCAGAAAAGGTGAAGACGATGGCGATTGAATCATTGATAGTAGTTGGAATTTTTGCGTTGTTGATGTTTGCAGTGTCACTGTATGACTTGAAAGAAAGACAAAAAAAACATCGTAATAAACATTCGTAATTTTAAACAATGTACAATATAAAACCGCTCTTTGGTGTTGAACTGGGGAGCGGTTTTGTTAATAAAAAGGAGGAGGTTTTATGGCGGCTGTTACGTTTGAAACACATAAGTTTGTTCGTAAATTAAAAGATTCTGGATTTGAAGAAAAACAAGCGGAATCGTTGATTGAAGCGTTACAGGCAGCGATTACCGAATCTGATTTAGTAACAAAAAAAGACTTACAAATTGAGCTAGCCCCATTGAAAGCGGATTTAAATCTGTTGAAATGGATGGTTGGTGCCTTGTTAGGTTTGGCAATTACCCATTTCGCAAAACAATTTATATAAAGCGAGTGGTTGCTTGAACAGCTAACCAAAACCCTCATCGTGCGAAAGTGCGGTGGGGGTTTTTGGTGTTGGGGGGTGTGGTAGAATTTGGACTTGGAGGAAATGATGATAACGTTGGTAAGTTCACGTTTTAAAGGTGCCATACACATTACTGCACACGCTAGAAAGCGAATGCTTGAACGCTCAATTGATGATAAATTACTTTTTGATTTGATCGAAACAGGTGAGTTGAAGTTCAAAGACGACAAACACGCTTGGATTGCCAAATTTTACGAAGATCGGGACGACAATCTAATTTGTGCAGCAGTTGTGGTTGACCAAGCCGTTATTGTTAAGACGGTGATGTTTCACTTTAGTTTTGAGGATTGATGATGAAAACGTTTTATTATTCAGATGATGATATTTTAGAGCTTCATTTTAGCGACAACCCTATTGTGAAAGAAACCGCTCAGGATTGGAATATTGTGTTATCTTACGATGCAAACAATCACCTTGTTCAAATGGTTGTGTTAGACGCTAGCCAAAGTGGTTTATTACCACTGCAAGAAAAGAACGTAGCTTGAAACGCTAAACAAAACCCTCATCGTGCGAAAGTGCGGTGGGGGTTGTGAGGTAAAAGAAACCGCTCTTTGGTGTTGAACTGGGGAGCGGTTTTTTTTGTGGGCGCGTGATAGAATTCGGGCAATGTTTAAACTTTCTGTGAGAATGAAATAATGTTTGATGATAAATTTTTCGAGGATTGGTTAGACAGTCAAGCTCAAAAAGTGATGGAGAAAGTAGCGAACGGTGAGGGAATTGCGCCTGAACAGATGATGATTTTGATGCTTAAAGCGCAGACAAATCATTTTGCCCATTTGGATGTGGATTTGCGAAACGAAATGGTTTTGTTGCGTGAGGATATGGATAAACGTTTTGAGCAAATGCAAGCAGAAACAGCAAAACGTTTCGAGCAGGTAGATAAACGTTTTGAGCAACTCACAGCAAGAATTGACCATTTTATGATTTGGTCATTTGCGACAACAATTTCTGTTGGTGGTATGATTGTCGCAGCTATTAAGTTTTTGTAAGGCAGTTTTATTTGAAACACTAACCAAAACCCTCATCGTGCGACAGTGCGGTGGGGGTTTTTGGTGTTGGGGGGTGTGGTAGAATTTAGCCAGGATTGAACACTTTCTTGGAGAAGAAAATGACAGATGAAGAATTGAAGGAATTGGTGGCTAGTTTAGCGATTGCTCAAAAGAAGACTGATGAGCAAATGAATCGTACAGAAGAACAAATGCGCCATACTGATGAAATGTTAGAACAAAAACTAACCGTTTTAAGCGAAAAAATAGAACGTGTCGGTGACTTAGTTGGGAATATGGGGCGTAATCAAGGCGATGTTGCAGAAGAATTTTTCTTTAACAGCTTGGCAAATGACGCGCATTTAGGTTCTGTTCATTTTGACGACATTACAAAAAATCAGCATAAGCAACGTGGTAAATTCCAAGAGGAATATGACATTGTGATGACTAACGGTGAAGCGGTTGGCATTGTTGAGGTGAAATACAAAGTCCATGAAAATGATTTGAAAAAGTTAGAGCGTAAAATGCGAAACTTCAAAAAACTGTTTCCAATTTACGAGGCTTACAAACTTTACGGTGCAATTGCGTCATTTCACATCAATGACGATGCAAAAGAAGCCGCATTAAATCAAGGCTTTTTTGTGTTGCAACGTAGCGGTAATGTGTTGCAAACAGATTGTTCTGAAAATTTATTAGTGCTGTAAAAAAGCTAAACAAAACCCTCATC
>JAQTXN010000017.1:26120-28467 GCA_028688755.1 Methylococcales bacterium
GTGGGGGTTTTTAGTTTTAGGTCTTGTGGTAAAATTCGCATTTTAAAAAAAACGTAAAGGAAAATAAAAATGACAACAATCAACATCGATAATCAAAACTACGAACTTGAAACCTTATCAGACGAAGCAAAAAATCAACTCGTCAGCCTTCAGTTTGTAGACGCAGAATTGCAACGTCTTAATGCACAAATAGCGGTGTATCAAACAGCCCGCCTTGCTTATGCGAATGCGCTAAAAGAAGCACTGCCACCAGTGCAAAAAGAGTTGTTGACCCATTAAAAAAAAGCCCCACCGAGGTGGGGCTTTTTTTTAGGCGATGCGGTGACTTTATGAAACCACCTCTATTTTCGCGCTATTTTCGATTGCGAGACTTGGGTTTATTTTTATCAAAGCCTGTAAATTTGGTTCTAAAAATTTGCGCTTTTGTCGGCGCAGTTTCATTATTTGCGGGCTGAAAACTCGGAATTAAATGATGTTTGCCATTGCCAATTAAATCCGCCCGTCCCATATCTTTTAATGCTTGACGCAATAACACCCAATTCGCTGGATCGTGATACCGCAAAAAAGCTTTGTGCAAACGGCGTTGTTTCATGTTTTTGGGAATATGGATATTGGGCGCGTCACGAGTCACTTTTTTGAGCGTGTCTTTGCCTGAATGATACATTGCTGTGGCAATCGACATCGGCGACGGTAAGAACGCTTGCACTTGATCAGCGCGAAAACCATTTCGTTTGAGCCATAACGCGAGTTGCAACATATCTTCATCGGTGGTCGCAGGATGCGCGGCAATAAAGTACGGAATCAAATACTGTTCTTTGCCTGCTTCTTTTGAGAAACGGTCGAACATTTCTTTAAATCGGTCATACGTCCCCATTCCTGGTTTCATCATCCGAGAAAGCACATTTTTTTCAGTATGTTCAGGGGCGATTTTCAAATAACCGCCGACATGATGCGTGACTAATTCTTTTACATATTCAGGGGATTCCACCGCCAAGTCATAACGCAAACCCGATGCAATAAAGATTTTTTTAATCCCTTTCAATGCCCGAGCGCGACGATAAAGTTTTATTAGCGATGAATGGTCAGTGTTTAAATTCGGACAAATGCTTGGATAAACACAGGACAATTTTCGACATGCACTTTCAATGCTTCGGTCTTTACAGGCGAGACGATACATATTTGCCGTCGGGCCACCTAAATCTGAAATATGACCCGTGAAAGCGGGCGACGTATCACGGATGGTTTCAATTTCTTTGATAATCGAATCTTCCGAGCGGCTTTGAATAATCCGTCCTTCGTGTTCGGTAATCGAGCAAAAACTACAGCCACCAAAACAGCCACGCATGATATTGACCGAATGTTGAATCATTTCAAACGCGGGAATGTTTGCATTGCCATAACTTTTATGCGGCAAACGTGAATACGGCAAATCAAACACCGCATCCATTTCTGGCATCGTGAGCGGAATTGGCGGCGGGTTAATCCACACTTCGCGGTCGCCATGTTTTTGAATCAGCGGACGCGCGTTATACGGATTGGTTTCGCTGTGCATCACACGCGACGCATGAGCGTAAAAAATTGGGTCATTTTTTACCGTTTCATAAGCAGGCAAACGAATTGCCGTTTTTTCGCGCAGCACTTTGATGTGTTGAATTAACGGCGTGATTGTAATTTCATCTTCATTTTGAGATTCTGATCTGTCGCAGGCAGGCTCTTCTTGATACGGATTTACAGGCGGTGCAATGGCACCTAATTTGTCGAAATCGGTCGAATCTTTGACCGCAAAATCAGCAGGAATTTCTTTTATAAAATGTGCCGTACCACGAATAAATTTTAAATCTTGGACTTTTTCACCTTTTGCTAAACGATGAGCAATTTCAACAATGGCGCGTTCTGCATTACCAAAAACAAGCAAATCCGCTTTGGAATCCATTAACACCGATTTTTTTACGGTATCTGACCAATAATCATAATGCGCGATACGGCGCAAACTAGCTTCAATGCCGCCGATAATAATAGGTACATCTTTAAACGCTTCACGACAACGATGCGCGTAAACAGACACCGTGCGGTCAGGACGTTTGCCCGCTTCGCCGTTTGGCGTGTAAGCATCGTTGGAGCGAATTTTTTTATCCGAGGTGTAACGATTCACCATCGAATCCATGTTGCCGCCTGTCACACCAAAAAATAAATTCGGTTTGCCTAGTTGCTGAAAATCTTTCGCGCTCGTCCAATCAGGTTGAGCAATCATGCCGACACGAAAACCTTGCGCTTCAAGCATTCGCCCAATTAACGCCATTCCAAAACTCGGATGGTCAACATACGCATCGCCGCTGACAATAATAAT
>JAQTXN010000018.1 GCA_028688755.1 Methylococcales bacterium
GATTGAATAGCTTCATCAGTCAGCGCGGCAATTTGTCCTGATTTAAATGCACCGATTTGTTTCGCGCCAAATTGATTAAGTTGCTCAACGCTAAAACCTTGAATTTGTGCATCTGTTAAAGCGTTTAGTGTTTTTGAAGATAAATTGCTTAAAGCACGATAATCAAACGCCGCGATATTTTCAGCAGGAATCCATTTTAATTGTGTAGGTTTTAACGCAGCAATTTGTGCAGGAGTAAGTGCTGAAATTTGAATATCTGTTAACGCAGCAATTTGATCACTTGCTAATCCTCCAATTTGTGTGGGCAACAATGCAGAAACTTGTTCAGGTAGCATTTCTGACAAGGTATCTGATGGCAGATATTTCAAATTTAATCCAGAAATTGCCTTCACATTAAGTGAATCAAGCATATCAACACTCATTGCTTCAAGTTGTGCTTTGGTTATTTTGGAAACTCGGCTATAACTCAATGCGTGTTCTTGTTCATTAGTCAGTGCATCAAAATCATCTAAATTAAGTTTTTCAATGGGCAAACCTGAAATTGAACTCGGTTTAATCATTGAGACATACGTTGAATCTAAACGGTCATAAGGAAGTGTCGCAATTTGCGTTGAACTTAAATTTTTTACTGTACTACCGACACGCGAATTAAATTCATCATTTGTTTCAACGTGATTGTTATTTGTTGAATCGTTTGAAGTATGTGTACTTTCAGTCTGATTTTTATTGCTATCGTTTGACATGGCTAACTTCCTTACCTGAATGAAAAATAAAAACTAGTTTTCAGTTTGACGTTTAGGTTTAATTTCATCAGGACGCTGTTTTTGTGCAACTTTGTCCAAAATGCCATTGATATAACGATGACTACCGTCTGCGCCAAAATCTTTCGCAATGTTTATCGCTTCGTTGATAATCACTTTGTAAGGTGTATCATCATAGTGTATCAGTTCATACGTCGCAAGACGTAGAATCGCCCGTTCCACGGGATCCACAGCATCCACGTCTCTATCAACAAAATTACTCAATAACGCATCAATATCGATTAAATTTTGTGGCACAGCATGAAAAACCTCTGAAAAATAATCGCGCTGTATTTTCTCGTTTTCGACAAAAAACTGTTCGTCGATAAAATACTGTTCAATCAAATTTAAGTTTTGCCCTGTAATTTGCCATTGATATAGGGCTTGAACGACTGCTTTTCGGGCATTTGTTTTTGGATTACTCATGACAATTCCAAATTTTTGAATAGGCTAAACATTTCGATTGTTGATAACGCGGCTTCTGCACCTTTGTTCCCCGCTTTTGTGCCAGCACGTTCGATGGCTTGTTCAATGCTGTCAACAGTTAACACACCGAAGCTCACAGGAATGTTGTATTGCAACGAAACTTGCGCGATACCTTTTACACATTCCCCCGCCACATAATCAAAATGCGGTGTGCCTCCACGAATCACTGCACCTAACGCGATAATCGCATCGTATTTTTTGCTTGCCGCAATGCGTTGTACAACGATAGGCAATTCGAATGCACCAGGTGCTTTCACTAAATGGACATCATCTTTGTTTGCGCCATGACGAATAAGCGCGTCGATTGCCCCATTTTCTAATTGCTCAACAATAAAGCTGTTGAAACGTGAAGAAACGATACAAAATTTGCCACCTTGCGCTGAAAAATGACCTTCATAAGTTTTGATTGCTGACATAAATAATTCTCTATATGAGTTAAAGTTAAAAATTCGAGGCAATTATAACTAGGTTCAAAGGGCGAATGTAATTTTGTGTCTTATTTTGCTAACTTGCTTGCAAACCAATTGAAACCTATAATCCGCCCTTTTTTTGTTGTCAGGCAAAAACTTATGACCAGTCACATTATGCCCACCTATGCACGACTTGCGATTACCTTTGAACGGGGTGAAGGCGCATGGCTTTGGGACGACAATTCGCAACGTTATTTAGATGCGCTTTCAGGTATTGCGGTATGTAATTTAGGACACGCGCATCCAGCGGTTCATGCTGCAATTTGCGAGCAAAGCGCGAAATTACTGCACACGTCAAATCTTTATCAAATAAAGTCGCAAGAAAAACTCGCCGATAAATTGATTGAAATGAGCGGCATGAGCAACGTGTTTTTCAGCAATTCAGGGGCAGAAGCCAATGAAGCCGCTATTAAATTAGCGCGTAAGTTTGGTCATGCCAAAGGTATTGAAAAGCCTGCCATTATCGTAATGGAGAAAAGTTTTCACGGTCGAACGCTTGCCACATTAAGCGCGACGGGCAATGCGAAAATTCAGCAAGGTTTTGAGCCGTTAGTCGAAGGTTTTGTCCGTGTACCGTACAACGATATTTCAGCCATTAAAAATGTACTTGCTGAAAATAAATCGATTGCCGCGATTTTGGTTGAACCTGTGCAAGGCGAAGGCGGTGTGAACATTCCTGCATCGGATTATTTAAATCAAATCCGCGCGTTATGCGACGAATACAACATTTTGATGATGCTCGACGAAATTCAAACAGGCATCGGACGCACAGGTAAATTTTTAGCATTTCAACATAACGGCATTTTGCCTGACGTTTGCACACTAGCGAAAGCATTAGGCAATGGCGTTCCGATTGGTGCGTGTTTAGCGAGCGGCAAAGCAACTGACATTTTTTCGGCAGGCAATCACGGCTCAACCTTTGGCGGCAATCCGCTTGCGTGCAGCGCAGGGCTTGCTGTTTTAAACACGTTAAGCGACAGTAATTTAATTTCAGAAGCGACCGAAAAAGGCAACGCAATTGCAACGAAATTCAAAGAAAAATTACAAAACAACTCGCACATTGTCGATATTCGCAATTTGGGTTTGATGATTGGCATCGAACTCGACAAACCTTGCACTGCATTGGTCGGGCAAGCGTTAAACGCAGGTTTGCTAATTAACGTCACGCAAGACACAGTGATTCGTTTATTGCCGCCGCTCGTTCTCGACGACAATCAAATAACCCAACTCGTTGACACGCTGTCAGCGTTAATTCAAGAGTACACAAAATGAAACCAAGACATTTTATAAGTTTGCTGGATTTGACCAGCGAGGAATTTCGCTCGTTAATCGAACGCGCGATTATGCTCAAACACGTCCGTGACCATGATTATCAACCGCTTAAAGGGCAAGTTTTAGGGATGATTTTTGAAAAATCATCGACACGCACGCGCGTTTCCTTTGAAGCAGGCATGGCACATTTTGGCGGACACGCCCTGTTTTTATCGCCGCGCGATACGCAACTTGGACGTGGTGAGCCGATTGCTGACAGCGCGAAAGTGATTTCACGCATGGTGGATGCAATTATGCTTCGTACAAACGAACATGAAACAGTGACCAAATTTGCTGAAAATTCGCGTGTTCCTGTGATTAACGGGCTGACAGACAAAGAACATCCCTGCCAATTGCTTGCAGATATGCAAACCTATTTTGAACATCGTGGCGACATTCGTGGCAAAACGGTGGCATGGATTGGTGACGGTAATAACATGTGCCACTCTTACATTCATGCGGCAATGGTGTTAGATTTCACCTTGCATATTGCCGCCCCACAAGGTTATTTGCCTGACGCAGAAATTGTGGCGTTAGCAGGCGATAGAGTGAAATTTTTCGATACCACTGTTGAAGCGGCAAAAGAGGTTGATTTAGTTGTCACGGACGTTTGGGCAAGTATGGGACAAGAAGCCGAACAAAAATTGCGCGAAGTGGCTTTTAAAGATTACCAAGTCGATGCCAACGTAATGGCAGTGGCAAAAGCCGATGCGTTATTTATGCACTGTTTGCCCGCGCATCGTGGTGAAGAAGTCAGCGCAGAAGTGATTGATGGCGCACAAAGTGTCATTTTTGACGAAGCAGAAAATCGATTGCACGCGCAAAAAGCCCTGCTAGAATTGCTGATGTGCGGAAACGCGAAAATTTCTTTACTCAACGATTAAGCGCGAGTGATTATGAAAAAAATACTGTTGTCAGCTTTGTTGCTAGCAAGCTCCGTTGCAATCAGCGCACCAAATGAAGTGGTTTATGTTGCCGATGATTACAATTTGACGCTTTGGAGTACCTCCAATTACACGGGTAAAATTCAAATTTTACCAACGGGGTCACCGCTTACAATTATCGGTGAACACCCGACCAGTAACGGTTTAATCAAAGTGAAAACCATCGATGGAACCGAAGGTTTCATTAAATTTAAATACGTCAAAAAAGAAGCTCCCGAACACGACCACGATGACATTGCGGCAAAGAATATCGCTGCTTTGCAAGGACAAATTTCAAAATTAGAAGGCGAATTAAAAGCCGCCAAAGCCGTTATCACACCAGGCACAACGCTTGAACAATCGCTTGCAACAGAGCGAGACAAACTCAGTCGCGAATTAAACGAATTGAAAAAAATCTCAGGGAGCGCGGTGCAACTCAAAACCGAACGTGATGAATTGCAAGAGCGTTACGTTGCCGTTGAGCGCGATTTGCAACAAGTCAAACTCGAAAATCAAGCATTGCAAGATACCGCAAATCAAGATTGGTTTTTATACGGTGGAATGCTCGCGTTAGTGGGCGTTTTACTCGGATTTATTTTGCCAAAATTGAGCTGGAAACGTAGTCGTGGCGGTTGGGATACTTACTAAAAACATTTACTTATAAGAAATAAAAAACTATGACAAACAATAACAATACCCGCACTTTTTCTTCTCAAGTCGTTGATGGCATGGAACGCGCACCAAGTCGCGCGATGTTGCACGCAGTTGGTTTTACAAACGCAGATTTTAAAAAACCACAAATCGGTGTTGCTTCAACTTGGAGTATGGTGACACCGTGCAATATGCACATTAACAAACTCGCTGACGAAGTTGCAAAAGGTGTCAATGGTGCAAACGGTAAAGCCGTCATTTTCAACACGATTACGATTTCAGATGGTATTTCGATGGGAACGGAAGGGATGAAATACTCGCTCGTTTCGCGCGAAGTAATTGCTGATTCAATTGAAACCGTGATTGGTTGCCAAGGTTTCGACGGTGTTGTGGCGATTGGCGGTTGTGATAAAAATATGCCTGGTTGCATGATTGCCATTGCGCGTTTAAATCGCCCTGCAATTTTCGTTTATGGCGGCACTATTTTACCTGGTTGCCATAAAGACAAAAAACTCGACGTGGTTTCTGTTTTTGAAGCCGTCGGCGCACGCGCAAACAACAAAATCGACGATGCAGAATTGGCTGAAATTGAAGCGAAAGCGATTCCTGGTGCAGGTTCATGTGGTGGCATGTACACAGCAAACACCATGGCTTCAGCAATCGAAGCATTAGGCATGAGTTTGCCAAACAGTTCAGCACAAGCGGCAGTTTCAAATGATAAAAAACTCGATTGTGAACGTGCTGGCGCAGCAGTTTTGAATTTGCTCGAAAAAGGTATTTTACCCAGCGACATCATGACCAAAGAAGCCTTTGAAAATGCGATTACCGTGGTGATTGCGTTAGGTGGTTCGACAAATGCGGTGTTGCACATTTTAGCGATGGCAAATGCCGCGAAAGTGGATATTACCCTCGATGATTTCACCAGAATTGGCAAACGTGTTCCGATGCTTGCAGATTTAAAACCGAGCGGTCGTTATCAAATGGCAGAACTCATTGAAATCGGCGGCATTCAACCCCTCATGAAAACCTTGCTTGAAAAAGGTTTGTTGCATGGTGATTGTTTGACTGTGACAGGCAAAACGCTGGCGGAAAATTTAGCTGACGTGAAACCGTATCCAGTCGGTCAAGATATGATTCACGATTTGGAACATCCGATTAAAAAAGACAGCCATTTAGTTGTGTTATATGGAAACTTAGCGTCAGAAGGTTCGGTTGCCAAAATCACGGGGAAAGAAGGGTTGCTTTTCACGGGCAACGCAAAAGTGTTTGATGCAGAAGAACAAGCTCTGCAAGCGATTTTAAACGGTGAAATTGTGAAAGGTGATGTGATTGTCATTCGTTACGAAGGCCCAAAAGGTGGCCCAGGGATGCGCGAAATGTTATCGCCAACGTCAGCAATTATGGGGAAAGGCTTAGGCAAAGACGTAGCGTTAATTACCGATGGACGTTTTTCAGGCGGTACACACGGTTTTGTTGTCGGACATATCACGCCCGAAGCGTATGTCGGTGGCGCATTAGCGATTGTTGAAAATGGCGATCAAATTACAATTGATGCGGAAAATAATCAATTGACGTTGCACATCAACGAACACGAAATGGCGCGTCGCTTTGAAAAATGGCAACAACCCGCACCACGTTACACACGCGGCGTGTTAGCAAAATATGCAAAACTCGTCAATTCAGCATCGCTTGGCGCAGTAACTGATAATTAAATTGTAGGCAGGCATTCAAAAATATCGGATGCCTGCCGAATCCTAGGCTACAAAAACTTTCATTCTAGGAATTTCAACATGTTGCCCACCATTGATGTAAAAGAAGGTCAAATTATTTTTGAAGAACATCAGCTTGATCGCCGTATGTTTCTTGTTTTGGATGGCTCTGTTCAGCTTTATGTCACGCGCAACGGTCATGAAGCGAATTTAGAAACCGTGAATAAATATGAGTTTTTTGGCGAAATTGAAATGTACAAGAATCGTCCGCGTTCCATGTCGGCAAAAGCGTTAACAAAAACAAGACTTGCCGTCATTAAAACGCGAATGCAACTTGAACAATTCATGGCTGAACATCCCAACTTTTCAGGAAAAATGACACGAATGATGGGGAAACGCCTCGCTGATGCTCAATCTGCCGCCTTATAAGGAATGTTAAATGTTAGTTGTTAAACATTATGTCGTCACTAAACTCCCTATTTTTGATGTCGAAAACGAAATGGTCATTTTTGAGCAAGGGGATGAAGATTTTACCCTGTATTTTGTGTTAGAAGGTGACGTGACATTATATGAAACAAAGGGTGGTAGTGAGCGTGAAGTGGCTCATGTCAAAAAACACGGTTTTTTTGGCGAAAATGAAATGTACACACAAACCCCACGAAGCGTTTCTGCAAAAGCCACTGCGCCAACAAAACTGGTAGCAATCAAAACAACGGCTGAATTTGAAAAATTTGTCACCGAAAATCGTTGGTTATCAGGAAAAATCATGGAGAACATGAGTACTAAACTGGCAGAAACCAATGCTGTTTTAGTGACCAAAAGATTGAGTAACGCTCAATCAAACGTAGTGCTTGAGGTTGCAAAAGAAGATCCAAATGGCAAAGGTGGCGGTGGAAGAAGAATTATTCGTCATTGATTTTTTAATTTTATTTAGGAAGTTTTATGTTGCCCACAATTAAAGTCAAAGCAGATACGGTTATTTTCAAAGAAGGCGATTACGACAAAACAATGTTTATTGTTTTGGAAGGTCGAGTGAAAATTTACGTTATTCGCAACGAAGAAGAAGTAGAGCTTTCAGTTATTCATAAATACGATTTTTTTGGCGAAATGGCTCTGTATCGCAATCGTCCGCGTAGCGCGTTCGCCAAAACGCTTGAGGACGTAAAATTGGTGGTAATTAAAACACGCATTCAACTTGAGCAATTTATTCAGGAAAATCCCACATTTGCAGGCAAGATGATGGTGATTATGGGAAATCGTTTAGCGAATTCAAATGATTTACTGCTTGAAAAAATGGGTGAACTCGCACCGAAAGAAGATCAAAAAATTGAAAAACCCGAATTTGAAAAAGATTCTCACGTTCGTATTGTTAAAAATGGCTAAATCATGCTCAAAATTGGCTTAACAGGCGGCATCGGTTGTGGAAAAACGACTGTTTCATGCTTGTTTGCCGATTTAGAGGTGCCAATTATCGATGCAGATGACATCTCACATCAACTCGTACAACCTCATCAACCTGCGCTGCAAAAAATTCAATCCACTTTTAGCGAAGAATTCATTTTAGAAAATGGGCAGCTCAATCGCGCCGCGTTAAAAAAATATATTTTTTCAAATCCCCTTGCTAAACAGCAACTCGAAGCCATTTTGCATCCGCTTATTTTTCAAGAAATCGCTACTCAAATCAGGCAATTAGAAAACGCTTATTGCATTCTTAGTATTCCCTTGTTGTTTGAAACAAATTCTCAAGCGTTAGTCGATAGAATTCTAGTCGTCGATTGCGACGAGCTAACGCAAATTGAGCGTGTGCAAAAACGCGATAATCTGTCAATCGAGCAAATTCAAAAAATGATTGCTAGCCAAGCAAGTGCTGAATTTAAAAAAAATAACGCACACGACGTGTTAAACAATACAAAGAATCGATCTGACCTTGCGAAAGCGGTTAAAAAATTGCACAATTTCTATCTTTCCTTAAGCCAAAATTACACCACGCACACTTGTGACTTCCCTGATTACTTACGAATTTCCACTTAACGAACGCATCCGCATTTTCATTCGCTTAGAGCAGCTTTTTCATCAATTTAAGCACCATTTAAAAGGTCAAAACATTATCGATAAACGCGCTGCAATGAGTGTATTACTTGACATTATCGCTATTTTTAAACGCAACGATTTAAAATCAGAAGTTCTCAAAGAATTAGAACGTCAAGCAGGCGTTTTAAGCAAAATTGCCCAAAATCAACACGACAATATCGATACGCAAAAACTGCAAGAATTACTCGTGCAATTGCGCGACACAAGCCAAAAAATCTATGCCTCAACAGGTAAAATTGGCAATCATTTAACCGACAACAATTTATTTCAAAGTATCGCTCAACGCTACAGCATTCCTGGTGGAACGTGTAGTTTTGATTTGCCTGAATTTCATTTTTGGTTATCGCAAGACGAGGCAATTTATCAGCAAGATTTGCAAAATTGGAGTGCGCCATTTGTTGAAATTGGCGATGCGATAGATTTAGTTTTAGGGTTTATTCGAAGCAGTTGCAGCGTAAATGAAGAAATTGCCCCAGCGGGATTTTTTCAAGTCACACTTGATACCAATTTGCCCAATCAATTACTACGCGTAAGTGTTGACGCGGAGCAGCCCTATTTTGTTGAAATTAGCGGCGGTAAACATCGCTGCACTATTCGTTTTATGCAGCCTTCGCCAAATGGCGGGCGACCCATTCAAGCGACGCAAGATGTTCCCTTCACTTTGATGAGATGTGTATTTTAATGATTGTTAAATGTCCAAATTGCAAAACGTCCGTCGAATGGACGAGCGAAAATGCTTTCAAACCGTTTTGTAGCGAACGTTGCAAATTGATTGATTTAGGCGAATGGTTTTTTGAAGAAAAACGCATTGCTGGCGACGAAATCGACATCGAAAATGAATTTGCGTTTGAAAACGAAGAATAAACAGCAAGTTTTAGCCGAAAACGCTTTTAACGCGTGTGTTATATTAGCCATATCTATTATTTTAAAAGAGATTTTTACATGAGTTTCAAAGCCATCGGCTTAAATGACGAATTATTACAAGCCGTCAGCAATCAAGGTTACACCACCCCTACTCCCGTTCAAAAACAAGCCATTCCACACATCCTTGCAGGCAAAGACGTTCTCGCGGGCGCACAAACTGGTACAGGTAAAACCGCAGGTTTCACGTTGCCGATGTTGCAACGTTTGATGGAAAACCACGACCCACATCAAAAACCACGTCGTGTACGCGCTTTAGTTTTAGTGCCAACGCGCGAGCTTGCCGCGCAAGTGTTAGAAAGTGTACAAACTTACGGCAAACATTTACCACTTACGGCTGAAATGATTGTTGGTGGTGCGAGCATCAATAATCAAATTCGCGCGTTGCGTCACGGTTGTGACATCGTTGTGGCAACAACGGGGCGACTTTGCGACCACATGAATGAGCGTCACATCAACTTGAGCAACGTTGAAATGCTGATTTTGGATGAAGCTGACCGAATGCTCGACATGGGATTTTTGCCTGATATTCGTCGTATCACGGGAAATTTGCCAAAACAACGACAAAATTTGATGTTTTCTGCAACCTACTCTGCGCCGATTAAAGAACTCGCGTCGAAAATTTTGCAAAATCCGATTGCCGTTGAAGTCGCAAAACCGAATATCACCTCTGAAAATGTGTCAGAACTGGTTTATCCGATTCAAAAAGAAAACAAACGCGCCCTACTCTCTTATTTGATTGGCTCAAATAATTGGCAACAAGTGTTAGTTTTTGTACGAACCAAACACGGTGCAGACCGTTTGGAAAAACAATTGATTACTGACGGAATTCGTAGCGCGGCATTGCACGGTGATAAATCGCAAGGCGCACGCACGAAAGCGTTAGATTTTTTCAAAAATGGCAAAGTCTCTGTGTTAGTTGCAACCGATATTGCGGCGCGTGGTCTCGATATTGATACCTTGCCGCACGTTGTGAATTACGATTTGCCGCAAGTGCCTGAAGATTACATTCATCGCATTGGCAGAACAGGTCGCGCGGGAGCAAAAGGTCATGCAATTTCGTTGGTTTCAGAAGAAGAAGCGCATTTGCTGGGCGACATTGAAAAATTATTAAAACGTCATTTGCCACAAGTTGAAGACACAGGTTATCCAGCGGTTTCACTTAATACGATGGCTGCGGCTCCGAAAAAGAAACCTGTGCAAAAAGAAGCCGTAAAAAGAGATTTTCGTCATTCAAAACCCGCTGAAAAAAAAGGCTATGTCACAAGAGATAAAGCTCCCGCTTCACGTTCAAAACCGCAAGGTTCACGCGGTGGGCGCAGTCGTTAATTGTAGGTTGATGTAAAAAATGGACAAATTAACCAGTATGAAAGTGTTTGAGCGTGTTGCCAAAGCAGGCAGTTTTGTCGGCGGCGCACGCGAATTGGGAATTTCGCGTGCAATGGCAACAAAGCACATCATGCACCTTGAATCTGAATTAAGAACGCGGCTTTTCAATCGTACTACACGCAGTTTGAGTTTAACGGACATGGGCGTGTCATATTTGGAGCGTTGCACGCAAGTTTTGCAAGACATTGAAGACATGGAATCGGCGATTACCCATTTGCAAACTGAGCCGCGTGGCACGCTAAAAATCAGTGCGCCGCCTGTTATCGGCGCAACGCATATTACTCGCGCAGTCGCAGAATTTTTAAAACTGTATCCTGATTTGAACGTCGAAATGATTTTGCAAAGCTCGCACGGTGATTTAATTGACGACGGGATTGATATTGCAATTTATTTAGGCGATTTAGAAGACACCAGCATGGTCGCGCGAAAATTAGCCAGTTCGGCAATGGTAGTTTGTGGTTCGCCTGAGTATTTGGCAAAACATGGCATTCCTGAAAAACCTGAAGATTTGGAATATCACAGCTGCGTGGTCAATTGGGCAAGTGCGCCGCGAGATAAATGGAAGTTTAAAACCGATACGGGTTACACAACAATAAATGTCACGGGGCGAATGCACTCAAATGTCGCTGACGCAAATCGCGTCGCCGCATTGAATGGCGTAGGATTGGTGATGATTGCAACGTATGTTGTGCGCCGTGATATTGAAAAAGGCAAATTGCAAACCGTGTTGCAAAATTACGCCCTGCCCCCGCTTGATATTCATGCGGTTTATCCACACCGCAAATATCTGTCTGCAAAAGTACGCTGCTTTTTAGACTTTTTACAACAATGGCTTGAGCCGCGCGTAGCAATTTCGTGGGCGCGAGAAATTCCTATCAATTAAATCTCCCTAAAATAAATGCCTGTTACACAAAATACAGGCATTTCATTTCTTGTTTCAAAAATCTGAATCTACCGCATAGGTGTCAAAATTTTTGGCATCAGCATCATTGCGACAATCACAAAGTTAACCCACACCGAAATCAAAAATTTACAGTGTCTGAATTAGCGCAATCGCTAATTTAGTTTCCTGATTTTTTGAAAATCCGACCGATTTGATACTGCTACTTTGTTACAATTGAAAACCGTAAAGTTCGTGACCACGTTAATAATAGGAGAAATAACAAAGTGAATAACTCCACCGCAAAAGAAATTCTCTTCATCGACATGAACATTGCAGATAAACATGATTAGCAAATACTTCAATCCGTACACCGATTTTGGTTTTAAAAATTATTTAGCGAAGAGGCTATGAAATGAAATTTGTTGATCCCAAAACAGACATTGCGTTTAAAAAAATCTTTGGCAACGAAGCTCACAAAGAAATTCTGATTGAATTTTTAAACGAAATTTTAGAGCTGGAATATCCGATTGCCGATGTCACGATTCTCAACAGTTATCAACCGCCGAAATTGGGTGGTTTGAAAGAGACATTACTCTATATTAAAGCCAAAGACACGCACCAACGTGAATTTTTGGTCGAAATACAGGTGGAAAAAGAACTCGCTTTTGCAAAACACACCAGCAAAGCCTACAGCCAACAATTGGGCAAAGGCGAGAAATACCATTTACTCAAGCCAGTGATTTTTTTAGGGATTTTAGATTTCACCTTGTTTTCGCACGAAAATACCATTTCGCGGCATTTGATTTTAGATAATCAAACCAAACAGCATGAACTAAAAGATTTAGAATTCAATTTTATTGAGTTGCCAAAATTTTTAAAGCAAGAGCATGAACTCGACACTGTCGCCGAAAAATGGCTGTATTTCATCAAACAAGCCGATGATTTAGATCATATTCCCGCTAATGCCAATACTTCGGCACTGAAACAAGCCTATGAAATTGCTGAACAACATACTTGGTCAGCTGATGAGTTAGAAGTGTACGAAAGCCAAAAAATTGAAATTGTTAAAACCCGTAACATGATTGATTCGGCTCGTGTTGAGGGCAAGGCTGAAGGTAAAGTTGAAATAGCCAAGACCATGCTTGCCGAAGGTTTTGATTTAGAAACGATTGCTAAAATCACAAAATTAACGCCTAAAGAAATTGAGACTTTGAAATAAATGAACAACATTCAACCTACTAAAAAAGAAATCCTCTTCATCGACGCAAACGTTGCTGATAAACAAATCCAATTGAATAACGGTACATATCATGCAAATTCAACTTCAAATTAACATCGACGATAATTTTTTACTTTCGCTAAAAGAAAAGAAAGATGAATTTATCAAACAAATGATTTTTCATCACGCCTTGATGCTTTACCGTAAGGGCAAACTCAGTTTGGGCAAAGCCGCTGAATTAGCAGGTTACGAAAAATACGCGTTTATTCAAAAATTACAAAGCGAAGGCGAACCGATTTTTGATTACGAAAATGAATTAACCGCACAAATGGCATCTTCAGCTAACCATGTTTTAACGTTGATGGAACATTCATGAAAGTTGTCACCAACACCACGCCGATTCTTTCGCTTTCAGCTATCAATCGCTTGTCACTACTGAACGAATTATTTGGCAAATTTTATATTCCGCGTGCCGTTTATCAGGAAGTAAAAGCTAAAAATAGTTTTGGTTATTCTGAAATTGACCGTATGGATGTTGAAATTATCGCTGTGCAGAATAAAGATTATCTCAATTTGCTATGCAATGAACTCGATAAAGGCGAAGCAGAAGCACTCGTTTTAGCCAAAGAATTAAATGCTGATGTTTTGGTTATTGATGAACGATTAGGCTATAAAATCGCGCAGTCTCAGCAGCTGTATCCCATTGGTACACTAACAATTTTAGAATTGGCGAAAAAGAAAAAACTCATTGAAAGTGTCACACCGTTACTTGATGAATTGATAATCAAAGGTCGGTGGTACAGCAAAAATGTCCGCAATAATTTTCTTAAACAAATCGGCGAACTGTAGACGAAAGAATACTCGCGCAAAAAACAGAGAATCTCACTATGAACAACACCCAACCTGCTAAAAACGAATTCCTCTTCATCGACGCAAACGTTGCTGATAAACAAACCCTTATCGCTGGCGTTGCGCCAAATGTTAAAGTCGTTGAACTCAACGACAAGAGCAACGTGCTTGACCAAATGGTTGCCGCGTTAAAAGGGCAAAAAAACCTCGATGCCATTCACATTATTTCGCATGGCAGCGAAGGGGAATTAGATTTTACTAACGGGGCGTTAAACAGTAGTAATCTTTCAAGTTACAGCAAACAACTCAAAAAAATTGGCTCGCACTTATCAAAAGATGGCGATATTTTGCTTTACGGTTGCGACGTGGCAAAAGGCGACGATGGACAAGCGTTTATCAATTCATTAGCAAAAGTCACAAAAGCCGATGTTGCCGCTTCGAATGATTTTACAGGTGCAGCAAGTTTGGGTGGGGATTGGACGCTGGAGTATGCAACAGGGAGTCAACACATAAGTTCCCTTGATGTGACTAATTACCCCGATGTATTGACCACAACCACTGGACTAATTGCAAGTTCCGCTACTTTGTCTAATCCCGCTGCGACAGCAACGGCTCCTAATGGCGATATATATTATGCAATACCTGTTAATGGGACAGTTACTGGTAATAGTACGGGTACGGTTGATTTTAATATATACAAATATACATCAGCATCATCAACTTGGTCATTGTTGAGTCATTGTTGACGAATATAAATGCTGGAGCAAAACTAGATCAGGTTAATAACTTTTACGGTTACATTGGATTAGCAGTTGATTCGAATAATACTATTCATGTTGCGGTTACAGAAAATGGCATGAGTTCAAACAATGCTGGCACTTATATGTCCGTAAATAAGGGTATTTATTATGGAAAATACAGTGCTGGGAGTTGGTCTACATTTAGTGGGCTTGACACGCAAGCCGTTCCTGCTATGGGAACTTGGACTGCTCTAGCAAACACTTACAACGAACCTGTGGTGCAAGTCAATGCGTCAAATTTAGTAAGTATTGGGTACCAATTTATACCTCAAAGCGGCAATCCACAAATTCTTGTTAAATCACAGAATGGGTCTGGGGGATGGGTTTCAAATACTGTTCATACTGCGGCAACAAGCGATGTTGCTTACTTCGTTCGGGATAGTGCTGGTCAGCTTTCATTGGCATACTACGACACGACGAGTGGTCAAAAAGATTATTATGTAGCCAATTCTGCTAATTGGGCATCTTCCAACTTAATTTTGGATTCAAGTACAGGAAATCTTTATACCCTTTACGGTCTTGCTACAGACAGTGCCAATAAGCTCCATGCGCTGTACCAGTTTAATAATCAAGCCAGTTTTGGGGAGATTTCAAACACGAGTGGTACTTGGACTGCCCCCGTTACGACTAGTAACGCAGCGACGAATTTGATTAGTTATGCTGCATCCACGAGTTATACCAACAGCCCCTCCAGTTTTCCGCAGGATCGTTTAATCTTCAATAGCGGAAGTTTAAATAGTTCGCTAGTTATTGACTCTAATAACAATGAGTATTTTTTAACTAAAAATTATACGAACACTACAGTTATTCCATCTTATGAAATGTACGGAAAACCGTCAGGTGGAAATTGGATAAGAGGGTATACCAATGTTTCCGATTTAAATGCTCTGACTTCAATCACTGCAAGCAACATTTTAGGAATAAATTTGAATGTAACGTCATCGGGTTTGATGATTGAATATGGCTATAAACCAACGCCAAATACTTACAAATATATTAGTGGTTTGGGCAGTGATTTTGTTGCTTTTCTTAGTACTAACACCGCCCCAACATTTACAAACGCAACCACCACATTAACCATTACCGAAGATGCCACCGCAACGGACATCAAAAGTTTATTAACGGTTAGCGACAGTGACAGCTCTCAAACTGAAACATGGTCACAAAGTGCTGCACCCAGTAATGGAACGTTGAGTTTTTCGAGTGCAACAGCTTCTTCTGGTTCAACAAGCATTACCTCTGGCGGAACGATTACCTATACACCGACCGCAAATTATTCAGGGTCGGATAGTTTTACGGTTCAAGTGAGTGATGGAACGGCAACGGCAACACGCACGATTTCTGTCACGGTTAATCCCGTGAATGATGCGCCAGCGGGAACAGATAAAACGCTCTCCACAACCGAAGATTCAACCTATAACTTTTCAACCGCAGATTTTGGATTTACCGATCCAAACGACACACCCGCTAACGTTTTAAACCGCGTCAAAATCACGACCTTGCCTGTTGCAGGGACACTAAATTGGGATGGCGCACCTGTTGTTGCTGGAAATAGTTACACTGCATCGAGTATTGCGTCAAAACTTGCGTTCACACCCGCTGCGAATGCTAATGGCACAAATTACGCGAGTTTTACGTTTCAAGTTGAAGATGATGGCGGCGTAGCAAACAGCGGTGTGAATTTGGATGCTAGCCCGAATACCCTGACGATAAACGTAACATCAATTAACGACGCACCTGTTTTATCGCTAACTGGCGCAAATGCTTACGCCGCTATTAACAATACGCCTGTTTCTATTTTTACCAGTGCGACAACCGTTTCAGATATAGAAGGGAATTACAACGGCGGAACATTAGTTGCGAGCATTTCAGCGAGTTCGCAAACGGCTGACAAATTGGCGTTTACGGGTTCTGGCATTACGATTTCAAGTGGAAATGTGGCGGTTAATGGCACGACAATCGGAACAGTTTCACCCGTTGCAGGCTCTGCCACTAGCACCAACACTTTGACGGTCACATTTAATACGAATGCCACCAGCGCGTTAATTGAACAACTCGTTGAAGGACTGCAATTTTCAACTACCGCAACAGGTTCAGCGCGAACCGTTTCCGTGACATTAACCGATAACGGCACCGTGAATAGCGGCAGTGGCACACAAACCGCCATTGTTTCGAGTATTTCAAACACTGCTCCGACGTTTAATAACGATGTCACGGGTACCGCAGGTACATTGGATTCCACGCTGCCCATTAACGAAAATGCCACGCAAACGGATATTTCGAATTTGTTGGCGGTGACGGATGCAGACAGCGGACAAACCTTAACATGGTCAATTTCAACCGCACCCACGAAAGGCACGTTAACGGGTTTTACCAGTGCTACAGGTATTAGTAATGGCGGCACAGTTACACCTTCTGGGCTTTATTACACCCCCACTTCAAATAACGTAGGTAGTGATTCCTTTGTCATTCAAGTCAGCGACGGTTTTGGTGGCACAAAAACCGTTACGGTTCCTGTTACGATTGCGAACGTTTTGCCCGTGTTGGGAAATAGTTTGTTGGCGGGGATTTCTGAAAATGCTACGTCTTTTGGTGTTACCGTTGGTACTGCAACGGCGACACAAGATACGAATGGCATCACTTACAGCATTACGGCTGGAAATACAGGCAATAAGTTTAGTATCAATTCCAGCACTGGCGTAATAACAACGCTCGCCGCGTTAGATTACGAAACGACTTCGCAATATGTTTTAACAATTCGAGCCACTGACGAAAGCTCTGCAACCAGCGATGCGTTATTCACAATTCCTGTGTTAAACGTTGCCGAAGCTCCTGTTAATACAGTTCCAGGTGCAAAAACAACCTTGGAAGATACACCGTTAGTGATTACTGGCTTGTCGGTCAGTGACGTTGACAGTGCATCGTTAACGACGGTTTTATCAGTTGCGAGTGGAACGGGAACATTAAATGTTGCAAGCGGTTCAGGTGCGACGGTTACAAATTCTGGTTCAGCTACCGTCACCATTTCAGGAACCTTGACGCAAATTAACGCGGCATTAGCGGCTGTGACGTACACGCCAACGGCAAATGCGAATGGCAATTCGTATGCCACGCTGACAATGAAAACGTATGACGGCACAAGTTCAGCGGCTGATTTAGCAACGGCTGTCACTAGCACGGTTGCAATTAACGTTACTTCTGTTGTTGATGCACCATTAGTCATTTCAGGTGCGACAACGACAGCAGAAGACACACAATCTGGCGTAATTACAATTGCAAAAGCAGCTGTAGACGGCGCAGAAGTTACCCATTTCAAAGTGACGGAATTGCTAACGGTACGCTTTATAAAAATGACGGTACAACGCAGATTACTAACAACAGTTTCATTACAGCCGCTGAAGCAGCAAGCGTTAAATTTACACCGAATGCAGATTACAACGGGGCAAGTAGCACCATTTTCAATGTGCAAGGTTCCTTGAATGGTTCCACCGTGGGTTCAGAAGCAAAAACGCCTGTCACAATGGCGGTGACGGCGGTTAATGATGCGCCTGTTATATCTGGACTTGATGGCATAGCGTTTACATTGGGTGGGGCGACACAATTCATAGATACAAACACCCCGTATGCTCAAGTCACCGATACGGACAACGTTAATTTTGCGGGTGGTAATTTAACGATTTCTTATAAACAAGCGACCATCAATGCTGGTTTAAATAACGGAAGTTTTCGTGCCGATGGTGCCACTATCACGACCGATGGAGGAAACGGACTTTTGTTTGTTATTGGTGCAAATGTTTTGGTAAACGGTGTGGCGATTGGAACGGTCGCAAGTGATGGTCAAGGGACAAATGCCTTGGTTATTACGCTTAACGCCTCTGCGATGTCTAACACATACGATAGTGCCGCCAACAGTTTTAACGATAATGGAAATATCAGTGTATTACTGCAATACCTTCAATATACAGCTGCTACCAAAACGGGCGACCGTGTTTTTGATGTAACGATTACAGATGGAGCTAGCGGAGCAACATCAGTAACATCAACCGTCACAATGACAGGAACGAATACGGCACCTGTTTTAACCAGCGGAAACACTTACACACTGACTTCAACGAATGAAGAAACAAATTCTTCTGGCACATTAGTTAGCGCAATTGTCGATGCAGGTGTTGGCTACAGCGATGCAGATAATGATGGTACTTTCACACCAACTAAAGGCATGGCGGTCACAGCTACAACAGGAAACGGAACGTGGCAATACTCAACTGACGGCACGAATTGGACTGGTTTTGGTTCTGTCAGTGACAGTGCGGCTTTGTTATTAAGTGCAACAACGCAAGTGCGTTACGCGCCTGATACTCACAATGGCGAAACGCCGAATTTTACCTTCCGCGCTTGGGATACAACAGACGGTTCAAATGAATTCGCAAAAGTAGATACCACAACAAATGGTAACACTACGGCTTTCTCTGCCAATACGGCAACTGCAAGTATTGTTGTTAGCTCGGTCAATGATGCACCATCGGGAACTGATAAAACCATTACAGTAAATGAAGATACCGCTTACACGTTTACGGCTTCAGATTTTGGTTTCTCAGACACCATTGATAGCCCTGCAAACACATTGAACCACTTAAAAATAACGACTTTACCAAGTGTAGGAACATTGAAGTTATCGGGTGTGGCGGTAAATGCAGGCGATTTTGTTTCAGTCGCCAACATTGCCAATTTGACTTTCACGCCAGCGGCAAATGCAAACGGTACGGGTTATGCGAATTTTACCTTTCAAGTCGAAGACAATGGCGGCACCAACAATGGCGGTGTGAATCTCGATGCAAATCCCAACACAATTGCCGTTGATGTAACGGCAGTAAATGATGCGCCGACGGGTGCGAATGTTACGCTGACCACCAATGAAGATACGCAGTTAGTTCTAACAGCGGCAAATTTTGGTTACAGTGACATTGAAAACAGCACATTCGCTTCAGTAAAAATTACCACGTTAGAAAATGTAGGCGCACTTAAATTAAATGGCGTTGATGTAACGCAAGATCAAGTTATTACCAAAGCGGATATTGATTCAAGTTTGTTGACTTTCGACCCTGTAGCAAATGCTAACGGAACAAATTACACAAACTTTGCATTTAAAGTGAACGACGGCACAGATTTCAGTGTTTCTGCAAATACCGTCACAATCGATGTCACTGCTGTCAATGATTTGCCAACTGCCGTGAATGCAACTTTGACGACAAACGAAGACACGCAGTTAGTTCTAACAGCGGCAAATTTTGGTTACAGTGACATTGAGGCAAGTGCGCTTGCTTCAGTAAAAATTACCACGTTAGAAAGTGCAGGCGCACTTAAATTAAACGGTTTTGATGTCACCTTAAATCAAATTATCACCAAATCGGATATTGATTCTGGTAAGTTGACTTTCGACCCAGCAGTAAATGCTAACGGAACAAATTACGCGACTTTTGAATTTAAAGTAAACGATGGAACAGATTTTAGTAATGCTGCAAATTCCGTCACTGTTCATGTCACCCCAATCGCCGATACACCAAGTATCACCGATGCAACAACCACTTCAGGGCAGATAACTTCTAGTGGTTTAGTTATCAGTCGAAATGCCGCTGACAGCACCGAAGTAACGCATTTTAAAATTACCAACATTGCAAATGGTACGTTGTTTAAATTCGACGGTTCGACCCCTGTTACGGCGGGCAGTTTCATTACTTATGCCGAAGCCAATGCGGGCTTGAAATTCACGCCAAGTGGTTCGACGGCGGGAACGTTTGATTTGCAAGCGTCAACTAGCAACGCTGATGGCGGTTTGGGCGGTAGTGTCGTCACAGCTCACATTGCGATTGGTGTTGGTGTTGCAAGTCCGACGATTAACGAAGACGTAGATTCAGGTGCTATCGCCATTACGGGTACGGACGCTTATTACAAAATTACGGGGATTACGGGCGGGACGCTTTATAGTGATTCTGGTTATAACTCTGCCATTAGTGACAACGCTTTCATCACAGGAATCAATCCAACAACAAATGTTTATTTTAGACCAACTACGGATTTCAACGGTTCAGCAGGTTTTACAGTTCAAGGCTCTTCAACAAATAATACTGATAACACTGGTCTAACAGGCAGTCCATCCACTTCAACAATTACCATCACGCCTGTTAACGATGTGCCGAGTTTTACAAAAGGCGGCGACCAAACTGTAAATGAAGATGCAAGTGCAACAACAGTTTCGGGCTGGGCAACAAGTTTGTCAGCGGGTGGAAATGAAAGCCAAACATTAAGTTTTGACGTAACGAACGACAATACTTCGTTATTTAGTTCACAACCTTCAATCGATAGCAGTGGAAATCTAACTTACACGCCCGCTTCAAACGCAAATGGTTTAGCAACCGTTTCAGTAAAAATTAAAGACAATGGTGGTACTGAAAATGGTGGTGTTGATACTAGTGCGACGCAGACTTTTACGATTACGGTTACGGCACAAAATGATGCGCCAACCGTTACAGCAGGAACATCATCTGCAACGTTAGTTGAAGCGAGCGGCGTAGCAAATGGCACGACTGGAACTTCGACGGCAACGATTACGTTAACCAAGGCTGATGTTGATGGCACAACGCCAACGTATGATTTAACTGGTTGGACAACACCTGATTCTGGTACAACCTATACCAAAACTGGTGCTTACGGCACCGCGACGTTAACCGTTGCAACTGACGTAGTGAGTTACGCGCTTGACAATTCGCTGACAGCAACACAAGCACTGATTGCAAGTTCAAATGTTAGTGATTCTTTTGATGTTGGTGTAACTGATGGCTCGTTAACAGGAAGCGTTGCAGCGGTGTTCAACATTACAGGTGCAAACGATAATCCAACCGTTACAGCGGCATCACAATCTGCACAGTTGGTTGAAATCGGTAATAACGTTGCAGGCACTTCAACAGCAACGATTGCCTTAACGAAAGGCGATGTTGATGGCACGGCAAGTTATGATTCTACGGCTTTAGTCGCAGCGGGTTGGACAACAGCTAATGGTGGCACAACATACACGAAAACAGGTACTTACGGTACGGCAACGTTAACCGTTGCAACGGACGTAGTGAGTTATTCACTGGATGATTCTGCTAACGCAACTCAAGCATTAACTGCTGGTCAAAGCGTTAGTGATACTTTTGCGATTGGTGTAACAGATGGCACGTTGACAGACAGTGTGAATGCGGTATTTAGCATTACTGGGACAAATGATGCGCCAACATTAACAGCGGTAACGCAATTAACAGGTGGAACGGAAGACACTGAAAAAACAATCAGCTTTTCTGATTTACAAACGGCAGGCGATGAAGCAGATGTAGATGGATCGGTCGCGTCATTTACAGTCAAAGCTGTTACAAGTGGAACGTTAAAAATTGGTGCAAACTCTGCTACTGCTGTGGCGTGGGATGCGTTAACAAATAACACGATTGATACAAGTCACCTTGCTTATTGGACTCCCGCTGTAAATGCAAATGGCAGTTTAGGAGCATTTACCGTCATCGCTAAAGATGACAGTGGAATAGAATCAGCAACAGCAATTCCAGTAACTGTTACGGTTGCAGCGGTCAATGATGCGCCAACTGCAACGAATCTCAGTACCGCTGAATCGTATACCGAAGACACCGCATTAAATCTAACGGATATTGTTATTACTGATGTAGACAGTGCAACCGTTACTGCGACGTTGACGTTATCAAATACGGCAGCAGGAAGTTTCAACACTGCGACTTCAAATTCAGTAACATCAACATTTAATGCTGGAGTATGGTCAGCTAGCGGTGCAAAAGCCGATGTTAATACTTTATTGGCAGGCGTTATTTTTACGCCAACGCTTAATTTCAATAGTGATTTCACGGTTAGTAGCAGCATTTCAGACGGTACAGCATCACCGATAACAGGCAATAAAAATTTTACAGGAATAGCGGTCAATGATGTCCCCGTCTTCACCAAAGGCGCAAACCAAACAGTTTTAGAAGATGCAGGCACACAAACGGTAACGGAATTTGCAACGGGTATTAGCAAAGGTGCGACAAATGAATCGGCTCAAACACTGACGTTTAATTTAAGCACTGGCGGGAATGATTCTGCATTTTCAACGTTGCCCACAATTAACGCCGCAGGCGATTTAACGTACACATTCGCAGATAATTACAATGGTGTTGTGACGGTTAGCGCAACGCTTAGCGATAATGGCGGCGGTACAAACACCAGCACAGCACAAACATTTACTCTCACTGCAACATCCGTCAACGATTTACCTATCATCGGTGCAACCACAACAACCTCTACTTTCACCGAAAATGGAACAGGTGGCACAGCCGTTAATCTTTTAGGTGGCACGATTACCGTTAGCGACGTTGATAATACGGATTTCAATAGCGGAAATTTAAGCGTCAAACTCAACAATTACGTTACAGGTGATGTTCTATCGATTGCGAACGGAAATAACATTGCATTAAGTAATTCCATTGTCAGTTATAACAGCAATGCAATTGCAACCATTAGTGGAGGTACAGGAAACGATTTAACGATTACGTTTAATTCAGTTAATGCAACACCAACCGCTGTACAAGCATTACTCGGACAAATCACGTTTGCCAATACAACCGACGACCCAACCAACAAAGGCACAAATCCAACTCGCGTAGCAACGTTGGTACTTAACGATTCAGCGGGAAATTCAACCCCGTTGAGCGCATCAATAACGGTAACAGGTGAAAACGATAATCCGACTGTCACCTTAACAGGCGGTAACGCGATTTATTCGGCTCAAAGTCCCGCAATTGCAGTAGATACGGGGCTAATTTTAGCCGACCTCGATAACACAGCGTTAAATCAAACGACAATTACACTAAATACGCCGCCTGATGGTAATAGTGAAACGTTGGGGTTAACAACATCTGCAACAACTTTAGCTGATGAAAAAGGTCTTACGATTACGCCATACAATTCAAGCACGCATGAATTGGTAATTAGTGGCAACGCTGCTATTTCAGATTATGAAACGGTGTTACATGGTGTGACGTATGTTAATGTGAAAACTACGCCCGATATGAATGACCGCACAGTCAGTTTTTCTGTTCGAGATAGTGCGAATGGCAATACGACAACTGCGCCAAGTCGAACTATTTTTTATGACCGTCCACCAACACAACAGCACGATGTTGGTATTACGGTTAATCAAGGCGCGACGGGAACTATTACAACATCGTTGCTTGAATACACTGACTCGGTTACATCGCCAGTTATTTACACCATCGCAACACTGCCAACACACGGTTCGCTTTTTAAAAATAGCGTATTACTTTTAGCAAACGATACCTTTACACAAAGTGATATTGATACTAACAAAATCACTTACGGTCATTTGGGAACGGCACACTCTTATGTTGGCGTAACGGAATCTGATTCTTTCGCTTTCACCAGCAGCGTTGGCAGAACAAATAGTTTTGGCACAGAACTTAAAGCAACGGGAACTTTTAACATTACCGCTAATTTGCTCAATGGCGCACCTGTGTTGACAGCGGCATTCCCGATTTTGACAGCGATTACCGAAGACGAAACTAGCCCGACTGATTATTCTGTCAGTTCGATTTTAGGCTCATCGATTTACGACCTAGACAAAGATAATGCCGCAACTCAAAACACGGCGGGGGTTGCTGTATTTGCGGCAGATTCGGTCAATGGAAAATGGCAATATGCACTCAATACGGGAGGTTCATTTGGTGCTTGGACAGACATCGGAAGTATTAGCGAAAGTAATGCGCTTTTGCTTGGCAGTACAGATAAAATCCGTTTTTTACCGAATGGTCAAAATGGCGTTGGTACTGCCTTGTCTTACTATGCGTGGGATCGTTCAGATTCAAAAGTCGTAGGAACTTATGCCAATGCCACGACACGAGGTGGTAACACGGCTTTTTCAGTTAATGCCGAAAATACGGTTTTGAAAGTTGCATCTGTGAATGATGCACCTGTTATTGCAACAGGAACACACACGTTAGCCAGCACCAATGAAGATGTCACCTCGACGGCAGTGTCTATTACCACATTGCTTGATGGGCTAAGTTATAACGATGTGGACAATAATGCGTTACAAGGCGTGGCAATTATTGGCACAACAGGTTCGGGGACATGGCAATTTACAACAGAAACAGTCATTACTCCTTCAACCGTTTGGACAAATATGCCTGCCAATACATTGCTATCAAACAGCAATGCACTTTTATTAGATAAACCAAATTCTGTACGTTTTATTCCTGATAACAATTGGAATGGTGATGCAGGTTTGACGTTAAAAGCATGGGATCAAACGGTTGGAACACCTTCGTTAAGTGGGGAACCTGTGACGTTTAACGTCGGTGAGTATTCAGCAACAGGCAGTTTTTCACAAAATACAGCAACAGCAAATTTAAGCGTGCTTGCGGTAAATGATGCACCGACAAGCATTGTGCCTACGACGACAACAGAGGCTCCATTAACGATTCAAGAAGATGGCACACTCACGTTTAACAGTGCAAATGAAAATGCCCTTGCTATTAGTGACAATATCGATACCGAGCAATTTTTAGCAACGGATAATCTAACTGCAACGGTTAGCGTGTTGCACGGAAAATTAACCGTTGCTACAAATAGTGGCGCAACCGTCTCAAACGACAATTCAAATAACGTTGTTATCACAGGTTCAACCGCGCAAATCAATGCCGCGTTAGAAGGCTTAGTTTATGCGCCGCTATTGAATTATAACGGTGCAGATACGTTAACGTTATTAACGAGCGATAACGGTAATACCGATCACAGTGATTTAGCACATCCCGCTTCGGCTATTACCCCATTGACTGTAACAAAAACGGTTAATTTAAGCGTTACAGCGGTGAATGATGCGCCTGTTGCTTCAGGTTCTTCGACTCTCGCAGCCATTTTGGAAGATAACACTAATCCCGTTGGGGCAAGTGTTTCAGCGTTATTTCAAGCTAATTTTAGTGACAGCAAAGATCAGCTTAAACCAACAGGCTATTCTGACGCGAATACGTTTGCTGGCATTGCAATTGTGGGTTATACGCCTGATAGCAGTGCGGGAAATTGGCAATATCAAATTGATAATGGAGCTTGGACAAGCCTTATAAGTAGCTTGTCATTAAGCAATGCACTTTCGTTAAAAATTACAGATAACTTGCGTTTTGTACCAGCCGCCAATTACAACGGCACACCACCTGCGTTAACGACGATATTGATAGATAGCAGCGTTGAAGGGATTTTTAGCGGTGAAATCAGTAGTTATGCTGAAGCGGATATTGGCGCATTAGGTGGCATATCTGCTTACAGCAGCGGCACAGTTTTATTGACTACGAACATTATTCCTGTCAACGATGATCCAAGTTTTATCAATGGTGCAAATCAAATCGTTAAAGAAGATTCTGGAAATCAAACCGTCACAAATTTCATTTCGATTTTTTCCAAAGGTCCAGATAATGAAAATTATCAAGACCTGACGTTCACTGTAACCAACAGTAATAACACGTTATTTAGTGTTCAGCCGTCTATAAACAGTAGCGGCACGCTAACTTATACGCCTGCGATGAATGCAAATGGCTCAACGACAGTGACCGTTTATTTAACAGACAGTGAAAATGGCACAACAGCCACACAAACATTTACGATTACGGTACAGCCTGTTAATGATGCGCCTACTCAAACCGTGCCTGTCGCGCAAAGTGTGGATGAAGATTCTTCGTTGACGTTGAGTCATTTCACTGTGAGCGATGAGCTTGATACAAAACAAGCTGCAACAGATAATTTGACCACTACGTTAACCGTTCAGCACGGCAAATTAACGGCAAGCACCGCTACGGGAAATGATTCCGATAGCATTAGCATTACGGGCAGCGCAGCACAAATCAATGCCGCACTGAATGGTTTAATTTATAAACCAAATGCGAATTACAACGGCAAGGACAGTTTGACGGTATTGACCAGCGACAACGGTAATACAGGTGGCGGCGCGTTGAGTGTCAGTAATACGATTGAAATCACGGTGAATCCTGTCAATGATGCTCCCGTAATAACATCAAAAGAAACCATCAGCAGTGTTGCAGAAAATTCACCACTTGAAACCATCGTTTATACCGTGAGCGCAACCGATATTGATGAGGGACAAAAACTCAGTTACAGCTTATCGGGACAAGATGCAAATAGCTTTGCAATCAACGCCACAACAGGTGTTGTGACCTTAAAAGCTGCCGCAAATTTTGAAGTGAAAAACAGTTATCAGTTCAATGTCGTCGCAACAGATGATGACAAAAAACCGTTAAGTGACGTAAAAGCTATCACGATAAATGTGACCGATGTTGATGAAGTACCAGTTGCCGTGTCTGATGGTTACAAAACAAACGAAGATACCGCGTTAAACATAACCGCAACACAAGGTGTTTTAGCAAAAAGTAGTGCGGCGAATGCAAATACTCAATTGAGTGCTATTTTGGTAAAAAATCCAGCAAATGGAACGTTAATTTTAGAAAAAAATGGTGCATTTACTTATCAACCTAATCCTAATTTCAGCGGAGTAGATAGCTTTACTTATAAAGCGAGCGATGGAAAATTAGACAGTGACTTAGTCGTAGTTTCACTCACCGTTCAGCCCGTGAACGATGCACCGAGCTTTAAAATCGGCGAGAATCAAAAAGTACAATCAATTGCTGGCAAACAAACGGTTACTGAATGGGCAAGTGAAATCAATGCAGGAATTAACGAATCTGACCAAATTGTGAGTTTTCAAGTCACTAATGACAATGAAGCATTGTTTAGTCTTCAGCCGACTATCGACAACACAGGGACGTTAACTTACACACCTGCCGAAGGCGCAAATGGCTCGGCAACAATTCGTGTGTTTGCCAAAGATAATGGCGGTATTGATAACGCTGGAATAGATACCAGTGCAGAACAATCAGCTGTTATTGTCATCGAAAGTCTCACAAATGCAGCTCCAATCTTAACCAGTGCAACAACATTCGAACTGCCCGAAAAAACCACAGCAATCGCGACAATTACTGCCAGCGATAAAGATGGCGATTTACTAAATTACAGCCTTGCTGGTGGTACAAATCAGGATTTATTTACGTTGGATTCCGCAACAGGAAATTTAGCATTTAAAACGCCCGTTTTATTCGATACAAAACCAGATTCGACCAATAGTTATAACGTGTCGGTTTCCGTTTCAGATGGGAAAGTTAGCGACACTCAAAATGTAACCATTACTGTTTTGCCCGACCTCGATAGTGACGGCAAAGCAGACAAATATGATGACGACATAGATGGTGACGGAATTTTAAATATCGCCGAAGACAAAATTCCTAATCCAAGTGGCGGTAATTTTGGTGACGCGAACAGTGATGGAATTTTAGATTCATACCAGTTGAATGTGGGAGCAATCAAAACTATTGCAAATGATAAAAATGGCAGTCCTCGTTATGCCGCATTTAGCGTGGCAGATGGTTTGAGCATTCAAAATATCACCAATAGTGTCGCCAAAAATTTACCCAAAGGCACCACCTTACCCTTAGGCGCGTTTGGTTTAACGGTCGGTAATGTGCCAATTGGTGGCGATGCAACCATCACGATGACGGTTAGCCCAGACGTGGTTATGAATGGTTATTTAAAACAAAATAACACGGGGCAATGGGTGAAATTACCCATTACACTCGGCGGTGATACCACTAAAAAAACCA
>JAQTXN010000143.1 GCA_028688755.1 Methylococcales bacterium
CCTCGATGATTGTTATTTGCTGGAATTGCCCAAATTAAGCAAACGTCAAAGTGCGTTTTTTCTGCGTCATCTTGCGGCAAAACCACGCACTTACAGTGCGATTCCGATTGATGAAAAATTACTCGATAAAATTTACCGTGATACACACGGTATTCCTGCCAAAATCATTGCCGATTTCACAAAATTATCGCGTAAAAATGAAAATGACCATCTCAAATGGGTTGCAGGTTTTATCGGCTTAGTTTTTTTAGTCGCAGCAATAAATCAAGCTGTGCGCTATTTCAATGAAGAAACGGTTGACGAAATTGCAGTTTCGCCCGTTGAAAAAATTGAAGCGGTAAAAAGTGAACCTGTTGAAAAAATTCCTGCTGTTCAAGCAGAAAAAGCACCCGAATCACAAGCGAAACCTGAACAAGATATTGTTATTCCAGAGTTTAAATTAGACATTGAAAAAACACTGACGAATGCCCCCGCTCCTTCTCAACCCGAAGTGGCAACGCCTGTTGAAAAAACACCCGAACCTACGGCACCTGTTGTAGAAACCGAAAAAGTGGAACCTGAAAAAATAGCGGAACCTGTTCAAGCTGCTCCAGAAGTCGAAGCAGTTGCGCCGCAAACTGAATCAACGCCTGAACCTGTAAAAACAGAAGTTGAGCCTGAAAAAGTGGTTGAACCCGTTGTCGCGTTTCCAAAAATTGCGCCTGCGAAAGGTATGAAAATTCAACCGTTACCTGAAAAAGAAACGATTAAAGCGGTTCCTATTTCTGTACCTGAAGTCAAAAAAGTTAAAGTCGAACCCGTCAAAAAAGTCGAAATTAAACCTGTTGAAAAACCAGAAGCCGTTAAAAAACCTGTTGTGGAAAAAGTTGAAGCGGTAAAAGTTGAACCCGTTAAAAAGGTCGAACTAAAATCAACACCTGAAAATACCCAAACGGCAAAAATAGACACTAAAACTGAACCTGTTTTATCACCCGACATTAAGCGTTATGCCTTGCAACTGATTACGCTCTCAAGCGAGGCGGCTGTTCAAGCGTTTCAAAAAAAACACGCCGACATGGCTAAAAATACGCGTGTTGTGAAATCGGGAACACCTGAACAACCGCGTTTTGGCATTGTATACGGCGGTTTTTCAAACACGGAAGAAGCCGCAAAAGCTCGCGAAAAATTACCTGCTGAATTTGCAAATGCCTTGCCACGAAAAATGAACCCTTAAATCTGAAAAATCATGACTACTTTAAAAAACGACACCTTTATCAAAGCTCTTTTAAAACAACCCACCGATTACACGCCGATTTGGATGATGCGCCAAGCGGGTCGTTATTTGCCTGAATATCGCGCGGTGCGTGAACAAGCGGGCAGTTTTATGAACCTTTGCACGAATCCTGAACTGGCGTGCGAAGTCACGCTGCAACCTTTGCGTCGGTTTGATTTTGATGCGGCAATTTTGTTTTCAGACATTTTGACCATTCCTGATGCAATGGGTTTAGGGCTTTATTTCACCGAAGGCGAAGGGCCGCGATTTAAAAATCCCATTCAATCTGCCGCCGATATTGAAAAGTTACCGATTCCTGACCCAGAAATGGAGTTGCGTTACGTTGTTGATGCCGTACGTTTGATTCGTAAAAATTTAGAAGGCAGCGTGCCGTTAATTGGTTTTTCGGGCAGTCCGTGGACGCTTGCAACCTATATGATTGAAGGGGGAAGCAGTAAAAATTTCGCTAAAATCAAAAAAATGATGTTTAACGAACCTGCTTTGCTGCATAAATTGCTCGATAAACTCGCGCAATCGGTTGCGTTATATTTGAACGCACAAATTGCCGCTGGCGCACAAGCTGTGATGCTGTTTGATACATGGGGTGGAATGCTCAGTGGCGATGATTACAATGAATTTTCTCTGCGTTACGCACAACAAGTTCGTTCATTGCTCAAAACAGAAATTGACGGCGTAAAAATTCCAACGGTTTTATTCACCAAAGGTGGCGGTTTGTGGCTAGAAAATATGGCGAACGCAGGTTATGACGCGCTAGGCTTGGATTGGCAAACAGATATTGGTCAGGCTCGCGTACGAGTTGGCGAAAAAGTGGCGTTGCAAGGCAATTTAGACCCGCTCACGCTTTACGCTCAACCTGAAATCATCGTCGAAAAAGTGAAAAACATTTTGCAAAAATATGGCAACGGCAGCGGTCATGTTTTCAATTTAGGTCACGGCATTTTACCTGACATCAATCCTGATAACGTGAAAGCGATGGTTGATGCGGTGCATGAATTTAGTCGTCCTTATCATTCTTAACGTCTGCCCAAAATGGTGAACACAATGAGACTTCAAAAAGTAGCTCTTACCGTTGTAATCAGTAGCATTTTAACCGCATGTGCAACTAGCCCAACGGGGCGCAGTCAATTGATTTTCATGCCTGATTCGCAAATGAGTCAAATGGGGTTGCAAGCGTTTGACCAAATGAAAAAGGAAAAGCCCGTTAATACAAACGTCACTTTCAATCAAACCGCGCAATGTATCGTGACCGAACTCACCAAAGGCATGGGGCAGAATTGGGAAGTCGTTGTGTTTGAAGATAAAACGCTCAATGCGTTTGCGTTACCAGGTGCAAAAATTGGTGTTCATACAGGCATGATGGAACTTGTTGATAATCAAGACCAACTCGCCGCCGTTTTAGGACATGAAGTTGGACACGTTATTGCGCGTCACAGTAACGAACGTGCGTCGCAACAAACACTCACAGAACAAGCTCTAGGCATGATTGGACAAACTGAATACGGGCAAAATCCGTTAATCATGGCGGGACTTGGGTTAGGCGCGCAATATGGCGTTTTAATGCCTTACAGTCGCACGCATGAAAGTGAAGCTGATTTAATTGGCGTAGATTTGATGGCAAAAGCGGGATTTAATCCGCAGCAAAGTGTGAATTTGTGGCAAAAAATGGCGCAAGCTTCGCAAGGAAATCAGCCATCTGAATTTTTATCAACCCATCCCGCGCACGAAACACGCATTCAACAATTACAAGAACACATGCCACAAGCTTTAGAGTTTTACAAACAAGCGCAAGCGGCGGGAAAAAATCCTAAGTGTCGATAATGGTAAATTTTTGAAGGCACAAAAGTTGCCGAACTCACTTTTTTCATCCATTTTTCAGTTTTAAGAGTTTTTTATGGCAACAGCAGGCGATTTACAATTTAACAGCCTCATCAATAACTTGATAAAAGACGGTTTGCTCACCGCCGCTGACGCGCAAAAGCATTATCAAGATTCTCAGCAAAAAGGCGTGTCACTGATTAACTATTTAGTCGCGCAAAAAATCGTTAATTCGTCTGTTATCGCCTCGAAAATTTCCATTGAATTTGGACTGCCTTTTTTTGATTTAAATGCGTTTGACCTTAAAAACGTACCGCCTGAAGTTATTACTACCGCGTTAATGCAAAAACATCACGTTTTGCCACTTCTTGTTCGTGGCGTGACATTGTTTGTGGCAATTTCTGATCCGCGCAGTTTTCAAGGTTTCGATGAAATCAAATTTAACAGCCGTTTAAATCCAGAGCCTGTTTTAGTCGAAGAACACAAACTTGCTAAAGCTATCGATGCTTTTGTTGAAGCGGCTGATACGACAATGACGGATTTGCTTGATTCGGATTTGGATAATTTAGATATTTCAGCAGGTGGTGATGAAGGCACGACAGGCACGACAGGTGATGAAGATGCGCCCATTGTACGATTTGTGAATAAAATTTTGCTCGATGCCATTAAAGCAGGAGTTTCTGATATTCATCTTGAACCGTATGAAAAAGTGTTTCGTATTCGTTATCGCTCTGATGGTATTTTGCATCCCGTTGCCTCGCCGCCTGCAAATATCGCAAACCGCATTGTGTCGCGTATTAAAGTAATGTCAAAAATGGATATTGCTGAGCGACGTATACCGCAAGATGGGCGTATCAAAATGATGTTATCTAAAACTCGCGCCATTGATTTTCGGGTAAATACTTGCCCGACGTTGTTTGGTGAAAAAGTAGTATTGCGGATTTTAGACCCGACAAACGCGCAGCTTGGCATCGAAAAATTAGGTTTTGAACCAGAACAACAACGTTTATTTTTAGAAGCCATTCATAAACCTTACGGCATGGTGTTAGTGACTGGGCCTACAGGAAGCGGTAAAACGGTAACGCTTTACACAGGGCTTAACATTTTAAACAGCACTGAACGCAACATTTCAACTGCTGAAGACCCTGTTGAAATCACGGTCGAAGGTATCAATCAAGTCAACGTTAATCCGAAAGCAGGATTAACATTTGCCACCGCGTTACGCGCTTTTTTACGTCAAGATCCTGACATTATTATGGTGGGCGAGATTCGAGATTTAGAAACTGCCGAAATCGCAGTGAAAGCCGCACAAACAGGACATTTAGTGTTATCCACTTTGCATACAAACGATGCACCACAAACCCTTAATCGTTTAATGCAAATGGGCATTCCACCATTTAATATCGTATCAGCCGTGAATTTGATTATGGCACAGCGACTTGCGCGGCGATTATGTGAAAACTGCAAAACACCTGCACAATATCCACCTGATTTTTTACTTCAGGCAGGATTTAAAAAAGAAGAACTGGGGCAATTAACGCTGTTTAAAGCGGTGGGGTGTGAGGCTTGCACGGGTGGATTCAAAGGGCGCGTCGGGATTTATCAAGTCATGACACTCAGTGAAAAGATGCGAGCGTTAATTTTGGAAGGCGGAAATACGATGCAACTTGCCGAGCAAGCTGCCGCTGATGGCATCAACGATTTACGCGCATCAGGATTAAACAAAGTACGAATGGGCTTAACAAGTTTAGAAGAAATCGATCGCGTCACGACTGAAAATTAACGGTTAAAATTATGGCAGATTTAAAAAAAGAAAAAGCCACCCCTTTAAAAGAATATGAGTTTGCGTGGATAGGAAAAGACAAAGCACGACGCAAAGCGACAGGAATCATTTTTGCCACTGACGAAAAAAAAGTACATGCTGAATTGCGTAAACAAGGCATTAACGTCACAAAAGTACGAAAAAAAAATGCCTCGCTTTTTTCTAAACGAATCCAAAAAATCCTGCCATCTGATATTGCGATTTTTGCGCGGCAATTGGCGACAATGCTCAATGCAGGTGTGCCTGTCGTACAAGCGTTAGATATTGTTGGACGCGGTAATGAAAATGTCAGTATGCGTGATTTGCTGATGTCGATTAAAGTCGATGTGGAAAGCGGCGATAGCTTAACGCAAGCCTTGAGAAAACATCCTGCGTATTTTGATGAATTGTTTTGCAATTTGATTGAAGCAGGCGAAAGAGCGGGGGTTTTAGAATCTCTTTTGGAAAAAATCGCGACTTACAAAGAAAAAAGTGAGTCGATGAAAAAAAAGATTAAAAAAGCCCTGACGTACCCTGTGTCAGTGGTGATTATCGCGTTTATCGTGACAGCCGTTTTGCTCATTTTTGTGGTGCCTGTTTTTGAAGATTTGTTTAAAAGTTTTGGTGCCGACTTGCCCGCTTTCACAAAATTAGTCATTGCCATGTCGAAATGGATGCAGGCTTATTGGTGGATTATCGCCGCCATTATTACGGGGGCTGTTTACGCCTTTAAATTCTTCAAAAAAACCTCTGAACCATTCAATTATTTTTTGGATAAACAGATTTTAAGAACGTCTGTTGTTGGTGTGATTATCACTAAATCAGCGATTGCGCGTTTTGCAAGAACACTTGCAACCATGTCCGCAGCAGGCGTTCCGCTTGTGGAATCGTTAGAATCAGCGGCTGGAACGTGTGGAAATCGGGTTTATAAAAATGCCGTGTTGAAAATCCGAGAAGAAGTGGCAATTGGTCAGCGATTGCAATTTGCGATTCAAGAATCGGGATTATTTCCACACATGGTGATTCAAATGATTGCTATCGGCGAAGAATCAGGTGCGCTCGATGCGATGCTTTCAAAAGTTGCCGACTTTTACGAAGAAGAAGTTGATAACCTCGTTGATAATTTAAGCAGTTTGATGGAACCGATGATTATGATGGTTCTAGGTGTTTTGGTTGGCGGTTTAATCGTGGCGATGTATTTGCCTATTTTCAAACTTGGCTCGGCGATTCATTAAAAAACGTTGAGCGTTGCAAGCAACGCTCAAGTATTTATTTTACTGACTTTTCGCTTTCGCGCGGCGCGTTAAACGCTCACGTTTTTTGATTGCCCATTCAGTTGGTTTGGCTTTTTTGCCGTGGAATGGATTCTCAGGCGATTTGAACACAATCCGAATTGGCGTGCCGCTCAGTTGCATTGCT